>DATJKO010000069.1:0-5333 GCA_035491355.1 Pyrinomonadaceae bacterium | reverse complement strand
GAAAGCGAGGGAAGAAACCAGGATGATGTACCGGGAAAGATTTCGCGGAACCATGACATCTCCTCCGGGGTTGAATTGAGACCAATGATACAAGAAAGATGACCGTTCTTGTGTGCGAATGTGTGCGGAAGTGAGAATGGTGCCCCCGGGGCGCGACGCCTGGAGATTTCACACGCTTTTTCAATCCGCGCACAATCGCGAATCCACACCACGGGTGACGAGCACCTCCAGGAGTCTCTGACCACTTGCGAACGCAACGGCTCTTAATCTCTTCGGTCTCGGATCATTTGAATGATGCAGCAAGTGTATTACCCTCGATATGAACGTCGGTTGACGAACTCCGGCAAGCGTCGAATTTTAAGCCAATACTCCTCGCGCGCATCCTCATCAATCTCTACGACGCCTCCGTACAACTTGTCCTCTCCGTTCTTCTTGGGCCCAGAAATCCAATATCGCTCTCTAGTCTCGGCATCTACACAGTTGTACTTGCACCCGGCAACTTTATGTAGCAGTCTTCCACGGTAGCGGTATGCACGGCGCGAACGCGATAACTCGACCCAGGCGATTCGGCCCGGACCATCCAATTCGCCGCCTTTGTATTCAACATACATGACTCGTTTCATCTTTGGCCACCAATCAACAGAACCATAATTCCCTGCATGCGTTCCCGTTGCTAGCAACACAACCGGGAATGAGTCTTATAGAAAGCTCACTCTTTAAGGAGTCACCAATACTATTGAACGTCAACGAGTACTCGATCGGTTCCGCTCCAACGCTTTGTTTATCTGAGCGGCTTCACGAAGTAGTTCACGGTTTTCGCGATCCAGCAGGTCTATCCTCTCCTTCAAGCCCGTTTCCCGCCTCTCAGCGGCATCGCGACGCTGCTGTTCGGCACTCAACTCTGCGCTGAGTTGGACGCTTCGATACAGCGTTAGCCCGAGTGAAAGCGCGAGCACGATCATTACAATCTGAAACATTAATCCAGGTCCTTGCAATGTCCGCTGCCTGAAGCCAAATGCTTCTCGCAATTCGTCAGTGATTGCATAGACCCTGGCTCTATCGAAGCGGATACGCCGGAGCGATTTAAGAAACTGAAGTTTGCTCGGGAGTTTGGAAAGACTCTCATCCGAGTCTGCGGTAAGAATTGGAACTATCTTTTTTTCCAGCTGATGTGCTAGCAGGAGTTCCATTGTTACCCAATCGCGATCATTTTGAACGCGCTCCGCAAATGTCGGCCCAATAAGCACAACAAACGCACGGGAGGCTTTAAGCGCGTCCTTAGTAATGCGATTTACATCGCCGGCTGAATGCGTATCGACGTCCAGAAAGACTCGATACCCTTGATTGCGAAGTGCTTCTGCGAGCAGCGAAGCTTCCACGCCTGAATCAGCCTGGTGGTGTGAAATAAAGTAGTCGAAACGGGGCATTTTGAGTTCTCGGGTGGATTCGGGGTTGTGCGTCTAAATAAAGCAGCTAGGGCTGATCTCCCAGTAGCGTGCCCGACGCAAAACCCTCAAGAAAACTGGTGCCCCCGGCGCGATTCCAACGCGCGACCTTCCGCTTAGGAGGCGGACGCTCTATGCAGCTGAGCTACGGGAGCACGACGAGAAGATTAATAACACAGATTACGCGTCACACTTAATTCGCGCGAAGCAGAAGTAACTCACTACGACTGATACTTGATCAACGACCGCACATCATATCCCGTCAACTTCTCGCGCCCTGGCAGGAACTCGAGTTCGATGACAAACACCAACCCTACAACCGTCCCACCGAGTTGCTCCACCAAATCAACAACCGCACGGGCGGTGCCGCCGGTGGCGAGCAGGTCGTCGGCAACAATGACGCGATGCCCGTCGCCGACTGCATCACGATGGATCTGAAGCGTGTCCTGTCCGTACTCCAAGTCGTACGAGATCTCCGCGCATTCGGCGGGAAGCTTCTTCGGCTTGCGCACGGGAACGAAGCCGGCGCCAAGGTGATACGCCAATGCCGGCGCGAAGATGAAGCCACGCGCTTCGACGCCGATCACGGAGTCAATCTTTTCACCTTCAAACTCCGCCGCCAGCGCGTCGACCGTGTTGCGCAAGCCTTCGGGATGTTTGAGTAACGTGGTGATGTCGTAAAAGTTGATGCCGGGCTTGGGAAAGTCCGGCACTTCGCGGATTAGAGATTTGAGATGGTCCATTCGCTGCTCACATGAAAACGCGGATTCAAGAACACTAGCGCTCAATTCTGAATGCGGAATACCTACCGGTCGGTTCGAGGTTGATCTCTTCGAGTTGATCGACGACGGCCCATTGCGGTCCGGTGGCGAGATCGTGTTTGAATGCTTCGACGCTGTTCGACGGTCCTTCGGCCAGTGCTTCTACCGTCCCGTCCGGACAGTTGCGCACATAACCGACGATCTGATGTCGCGCCGCAGCACGTTGTGCAAAGAAACGATAACCAACGCCCTGCACTTCGCCTCGTATCAAAAACTTTCGCGCCACTCCCGACATCATCTCGATCCCTCTGTTCTACTCACGACTTATTTGCACTTGAAAAGGTTCGCTTCCTTTCCCTTCTCGAGCGTAAACGTCTCGTCGTCGACGCCTTCAAGTTTCAGCGTCAACGTCATCGTGTTGCCGCTAATCGATCCTACATACTTCGCCGGATGTGATGGCGGCTTGTCGTCGGCGCGTACCGGTCCGCCACGTTCAGGCGTGTGCGTACCGCGCAAACTGAAGCGGCCGTTCGCATCCATCTCGAGCGGCCCCTCGATCTCGCCGTGCGCGCAATCATATTCAATCGTCGCGGACTTCGACCCTACGTCCATACTAATATGATCGCCACCCCAGGCGCCGGTCGGAATCTTTTGCATATTACTCGCGCTCGCACACGAAATCAGAAAGATCACGACGAGAACTCGTATTCCACTTTGCCGAAACATCGCTCCGCATTGTAGCCCAAGTCGAAACTTTGTTTATACTCGCCACGTAAGCTCAATTCTGCGTAGCTCACCTCAACAAGTTCATTAAAAAGCGAGGACGCCCATACATGCGACGATTTGTAGCTACATCTCTTGCGATGGTGCTGTTGACAACGGCAACCACCACGGCCTTCGCCGGCGCCAGTGGAAAACCGCTGGTCATTCCGGTTGTCTATTACAAACTCCCGAACGGCCTCAAGGTCGTGATCTCCGAAGACCACAACGCACCGGTCGTGACGGTTGCCGTCTATTACAACGTCGGCTTCCGACTCGAACCGAAAGGACGCACCGGCTTCGCGCACCTGTTCGAACACATGATGTTTCAGGGTTCGGCCAACGTGAAGAAGTTCGAACACGCGAAGTACGTCGAAGCGAACGGCGGCAGTCTCAACGGCCACACCGATTTCGACTACACCAACTACTTTCAAACCCTCCCGAGCAATCGCGTGGAGTTGGGCCTCTGGCTCGAGTCGGATCGCATGCGCTCACTCGACATCAGCGAAGAGAACCTGAAGAACCAGCAGAACGTGGTCAGTGAAGAGGTGCGCGTCAACGTACTGAATCAGCCGTACCAGTTGTTCGAATGGATCAGTCTCTGGGAGAACTCTTTTACCAACTGGAACAACGCGCATAACGGCTACGGCGAACTCGCCGAGATTAATGCGGCAACGATCGAAGACGTGCGAAGTTTCTTCAAGACCTACTACGCACCGAACAACGCTGTGCTGACCGTCGTCGGCGACGTCGACGTGAACGACGTGAAGAAGATGGTTGAAAAACACTTTGCGGGCATATCGACTCAACCGGCGCCAACGCGCGCCGATCTCACCGAGCCGCCGCAAACCAAAGAGAAGCGCGTGTCGCAAACAGACAAACTCGCGAATCTCCCGGCGCTCGCAACCGGTTATCACCTGCCGCCGCAAAACTCTCCTGACTTTCCGGCAATGGCGCTGCTGGTCCAGATCCTGCAAACCGGCGAGAGCTCGCGGTGGTATCAACGACTCGTGAAGGAAAAAGAGTTGACGCTGGACCTCAGCGGCGGTCTCAACTACTTCGGTAACGAGTTTGACTACACTGGTCCAATGATCATGACCACCCGCGCCACTTACAAACCCGGTCACACGGCCGACGAAGTGTTGCGCGAGATGGATGCCGTCGTGGCGGACATCATTAGCCAGGGCGTTACGGACAAAGAACTCGCCAACGCGAAAGTGCAGTATCGTTCAAACTTCTACAGCCAGCTCGAGGGTAGCCAGGGCAAAGCACACCTGCTCTCGGCGCTCGCTCTCTTCCGCGACGATCCGCAACAGATCAATTCGCTGTTAACTCCGTTTGAGAACGTAACGGCGGCGCAGATCAAAGCAACGGCTGCGAAGTATCTCGTGGCGACGAACCGCACCGTGATCGATCGCGTTCCGGAGAAAGGGGCAAAACAATGAAATCTACACTCGCAATCATCACACTTGCTCTGCTGGTAACTCCGGCGCTCGCGCAACAGAAAACTCCGCCTGCGCCAGGTCCGGCGAGACCGTTGAACCTCCCGAAGATAACCGAGAAGAAACTCTCGAACGGCTTGACCGTGGTGCTCGCACCCTTGGCAAACGTGCCGAAAGTGTCAGCGATACTGACGTTCCGCGCCGCAACCACCGCATCGGATCGACAAGCGCATCCCGGTATCGCGCAGATCGCCGCCAGCGTCGCTAACGAGGGCACTGACACGCGCACAAGCAAACAACTGAAGGAAGAACTTCGGTCGATCGGCGGCAGTATCTCGCTCGGCAGCGACACTGACGCCACGACGATGTCAGGTTCATCGCTGTCAGAATTCTCGACGAGGCTGTTTGAATTGATGAGCGACGTGGCCCAACATCCGTCGTTTCCCGAAGCGGAAGTGAAGTTGGCCCAGGAGAACACGATTCAGCAGATTCGCGCCGGCCGCGCAGACGCGGGCTTCCTCGTCAACGAACGTTTTCAGAAAGCGGTCTTCGGCGATCACCCGTACAGTTTTGTTGTTCCCGATGAGAAGTCGATCAGCGCGTTGACCCGGGCTGACCTGCGAGCGTTTGTTTCGAAGTTCTACATACCAAACACGTCACATCTGATCGTCGTCGGCGACATCGACGTCGACAAGACATTTGCCGACATTGAAAAAGCTTTCGGCAGTTGGAAGAGCGGCACTGCGCCACCGGATGAGAACCCACCGGTACCGAAACGTGACAAGCGTCAGATCTATTTCGTGAACCGTCCGGGCTCGATTCAGTCGGCGATCTACATCGGTAACGTGAGCATCCCGCGCAAAGACAAAGACTATTTCGCGATCCGCACCGCCAACACGATCTACGGCGGCTCATTCTATTCGCGC
>DATJKO010000068.1:0-3876 GCA_035491355.1 Pyrinomonadaceae bacterium | reverse complement strand
GTGCTCGGTGGCGCGAGCTATTTGAACGTCAAGACCGTCATCGCGAAGGGGTTCTATACGCAGATTCACGACGGCGAATCGCAACTGCCGCAGCGTTTCCTCGATTACATCGTCTATCCTGATCGCGAACGGACTGAGTTCAGTAGTCTTGGTATCAAGACGATTCAAACGAACAGTGGGAACACTGGATGGATGTTTGACGGTGCGGTTAAGAAGATCAGCGACCAGTCGCCGGGACAGGTTGAAGAGTTCAAGCGTTTGATGCGGACGAGTTTGGAGTACCTGCTGCGTGGAACGTGGCAGAAGGAAGGCGGGAAGGTTGTTTACGTCGGCCGTCGTGAAGCGGGACTTGCGAAGCGCAACGAAACGATCAGGCTGACGTATCCGGATGGGTTCTGGATCGAGTATGAGTTTGGCGCAAAGGATGCCTTGCCTGCAAAGGTGCTCTACAAACGCATTCGCCGCGATCCTGACAGTGGCGACGAGGTTGAGACTTCGGAAGAGGACCAGCTACTGAAGTTCATCACCGTGCAGGGCGTCACCGCTCCGTGGGTCGTCGATCACTTAATCAACGGCAAGCAGGTTACGCGGATCAACTACGAATCCCTGCAATACAACCAACCCATCGACGAATCACTCTTCGCCAAACCCGCCGACGCCAAGAAAATCAAATAGCTAATCCGCCGTCGACCTGAATGACCTGCCCGGTGATGTATCGCGCATCGTCTGAAAGCAGAAACGCCGCGATTCGAGCGACCTCATCCGGCTCGGCGAAGCGACCGAGCGGGATCTGCTCCATGATCTTCGCCTGATAACCTTCGTCGAGCTTTCCAGCCATATCAGTCGCGACCATCCCCAACGCCAGCGCATTCACAGTCACCTTGCGGCTCGCAACTTCTTTCGCCAGCGACTTCGTCAATCCAACCATCCCCGCTTTCGACGCCGAATAGTTCGACTGACCCGGCATGCCAACTTCGCCACTAATCGACGAAATGTTGAGAATCGATCCGCCCGTGTCCTGGCGAAGCATCGTCCGCAACGCGGCCTTGGCGAAGTTCCACGCGCCTTTGAGATTCGTGTCCATCACCTCGTCCCAATCTTCTTCTTTCATGCGAAGGATCAGGTTGTCGCGCGTGATGCCGGCGTTGTTGATTAGAAAGTCGATGCGCCCAAAGGCATCCTTCACCTGCTTCACCATCTCAGCGGCCGCTTCAGTGTTGCCAACGTCGCATTGGACAGACAACGCCCGCACTCCCAACGCCTCGAGTTCCGCTTTCAAGGCATCGGCAGCTTCCGCGCTTTTAGCGTAATTAAACGCGACATCAGCCCCGCGCTGGGCCAGTTCGACCACGATCGCGCGACCGATTCCGCGCGTGCCTCCGGTGACGATCGCGGCACGGCCGGCAAATGGTTTTTGCTCAGACAAACCTTACCCCTTTCTTGACAGTCGATTCGGTGTCGGCTAGCGTGGCCTTTTCTTAACACAAGTCAGCGGAACTGAACAAATGCTCGATCTCAACTACGTCAGGGAAAACATCGATAAGGTCCACGAGGCGCTCGAAAAGCGAAATGCGTCCGAGGAGATGGTCAACCTTTTAAAAAGATTTGTCGAAGCGGATAAAGACCGCCGCGGTGCCATCGGGGAATCAGATCGTCTGAATCAGCAAAGAAATGAGTTTAGCCGTCAGGTCGGCACGTTGATGAAGGAAGGCCTTAAAGACGAGGCTACAAGTCTGCGCTTGCAAGTTAATGAGTTGAAAGAGCGCATTTCAACTGCAGATGCGTTACGCGACAGTTCGGAAGCGAGGATGCGCGAGATCCTCGTCAGCCTTCCAAATCTGCCTAATGAGACTGTTCCCGTCGGCAAAGACGAATCCGACAACGTCGAGGTTCGCCGCTGGGGAACGGCGCCGGAGTTTAACTTCACACCGAAGGACCACGTCGATCTCGGACTCGCGCTCGGCATTCTCGATCTCGAACGCGCGACACGCCTGGCATCCGCGCGCTTCGCAATCCTCAACGGCGCTGGTGCGCGACTCGAACGCGCGCTGATCAATTTCATGCTCGACGTGCATACACGCGAACACGGCTACCTCGAAACGCAGCCGCCTTTCATCGTCAATAGCGCTGCCCTCTTCGGCACCGCACAACTACCGAAGTTTGAAGCCGACCTTTTCAAACTCCGCGACGATCGCGACTTGTACCTCATTCCAACCGCGGAAGTGCCGGTCACTAACTATCATCGCGAAGAAATTCTCGACGCTTCAAAACTGCCGCTGAAGTGGGTTGCTTACACGCCGTGTTTTCGTTCAGAAGCAGGCAGCTACGGCCGCGACACGCGCGGGCTGATCCGCCTGCACCAATTCGAGAAGGTCGAACTGGTGAAATACGCGTTGCCGGAAGACTCTTACGACGAGCTCGAGTTGCTGACGCGAGACGCGGAAGTGATTCTGCAACAACTCGGACTTCACTATCGCGTCGTGACGCTCTCCACCGCAGATCTCGGCTTCGGCGCCGCTAAGACGTACGACATCGAAGTGTGGCTGCCTTCGCAGAACACTTTCCGCGAGATCTCTTCCTGTTCGAATTACGAGGCGTTTCAGGCGCGACGTGCGCAGATTCGCTTCCGCCGCGCGGGTGGCGCGAAGCCCGAGTTTGTTCACACGCTGAACGGATCGGGCCTCGCTGTAGGAAGAACCTGGGTAGCGCTGCTGGAGAATTACCAACAGGAAGATGGATCTGTGATTGTTCCTGAGGTTCTACGGCCCTACATGGCCGGCCTTGAACGCATCGCTTGAAACCTCGTTCGTGTCTGGATCAGCTTCGCACAAAAAGTCGGTTCTCAGCGGCTTCGCCGCCCCGATGTGAGATACAAGGCAAGGCTGCCCACAGCGGCTTCGCCGCCCGTGATGTGAGGCGCGGCTTTGCCGCGCCGAAAAGGTTTTGTCTTCATTGAGGCTGCGCCCCTCGTTCGACCTTTGGTCCAAAAACCTTGAGGGCAAGCCCGAACCAGCGGCGAAGCCGCGGCGTTAAGGGTAGTCTTAACGGCGAGGCATAGCCCCGCCGCACATCGAGGCGGCGAAGCCGCAACGGTCCGGCAAAGACCTTTTGTGCAAAGCGTCTGAATCAAGACTCTGCGTACTCTGCGTCATACTGCTTTGACTCCATACTTACCGCCGAGCGCAGAGACGCAGAGGACCGCAGAGCAGATTTTCAAACAGGCCAGTAATAAGCGTGCTGGTTACTTGATCTGCAGATCGAACGGCATCAGCAACATCGACTCGCCGTTCTTCATTCGATCCATCAACTGCATGTAACGGAAAGCTCGTCGCACGTCCTCGGGCATCGCGGCCAGCACCGCACGTTGCTGTTCGAGTTGCGTGTTCGCGTTGTCGTCGCTGCCGGTTAACAGTTGCTGTAGAAACGTTGTCGGGTACGGCAGGATCACGCGTTCGACTCCCTTGTCCGCGGGAATCTTCGCGAGTTGTTTCGCAACTTCGATCGCCCGATCGAGTCCACCAAACTCATCGACGAGGCTCTTGTCCTTCGCCTGCGCGCCTGTCCAAACGCGGCCTTGTCCGACGGAGTCGATGTACTGCGCGTCCTTGCCTCGTCCCTTCGCCACCTTCGGTACGAAGTCGCGGTAATAAGTCGTCTTAATCCAGTCCTCAAACTTCACGCGCTCTTCGTCTGAAAACTTCTCCGTCTCGCGAAACATGCCCGCCGTCTTGCCGCGCAACACGTACTCGTTCGAGATGCCGAGCCAATCGTAAAACCCACGCATGACGGGTTTGCCGGCGACCACGCCGATCGAACCCGTAATCGTCGAGGGCTGCGCAATGATCTTGCTCGCACTCGCCGAGATGTAATAACCAC
>DATJKO010000067.1:0-9255 GCA_035491355.1 Pyrinomonadaceae bacterium | reverse complement strand
TTGGTCTTGGTAGAAACAGTTCAAGAACGAAGACCAAAGGCCAAAGACCAAAGACCAAGAGTCGGAGGTAACGACAGTGATTCAGATGCAAACCTCGTTGGAGGTTGCTGACAATTCGGGAGCTCGCCGCGTCGAGATGATCATGCCGATTGGCGGATCCACGGGAAAAATTGCGAGTCTGGGCGACCGGATTAAGGTGACGGTCAAAGAGGCTTCTCCTGACGGCACCATTAAGAAGGGCACGGTGCAGGACGCCGTTATCGTGCGCACGCGCAAGGAAGTGCGACGCGCCGACGGAACCTACGTGCGGTTCGATCAAAACGCGGCCGTCCTGATCAAGGAAGATGGAACGCCGATCGGCACACGCGTATTTGGTCCGGTCGCGCGCGAACTGCGCGATAAGAACTTCATGAAGATTGTTTCGCTCGCGCCGGAGGTAATTTAACGACATGGCAGGAACAAAGCGCTCCAAGATCAAGAAAAACGATCAGATCGCGGTCATCGCCGGGCGCGATAAAGGCAGACGTGGGCGCGTGCTCGAAGTCGCCCCAGCCAGAGGCAAGATTCGCGTCGAAGGCATCGGGATGATCAAGCGGCACCAGAAAGCGAACCCGCAGGCCAATCGCGGCGGCGGTATCGTCGACAAGGAATCGTTCATCGACATCTCGAACGTCCAGCTCATCGATCCGCAGTCAGGCAAACCGACGCGAGTGAAGTATCACGTCGAGAGCGACGGTTCGAAGACGCGGATGTCGTCAAAGAGCGGACATTCGATTGAGAAATAGAGCCACAAAAAGGCACAAAACAGAGCCACAAGAGGCACAAAGAGATGGCTGCAAGGTTAAGAGAAAAATATCAGAAGGACGTGGCGCCGCAGGTGGCCCGCGAGTTTGGCATCACCAATCCGATGGGCATCCCGAAACTCGAGAAGATCGTGATCAACATGGGGATGGGTGAAGCCATTGCCAACGCGAAGATTCTCGACACGGCTGCCGATGAGTTGCGGGCGATCACGGGCCAGAAGCCGGTGGTCACGAAGGCCAAGAAATCTATCGCATCGTTCAAGTTGCGACAGGGAATGCCGATTGGCGTCGTCGTCACGCTGCGTGGCGATCGCATGTACGAGTTTCTCGATCGGCTGGTGTCAGTGGCGCTGCCGCGCGTGAGAGACTTCCGCGGAGTTTCGCCGAAGGCTTTCGATGGCCGCGGCAACTACACGATCGGTATTCGCGAACAATTGATCTTCCCGGAGATTGATTTCAACAAGGTGGACAAGCTGCGCGGGATGAACATTTCGATCGTCACGACTGCGCGCACTGACGAACACGCACGGGCGTTGTTGAAGGGCTTGGGAATGCCCTTCAGAACTTAATCTAGAACTTAGAGCTTTGTACTTTGTTCTTGGTCTAATCAAAGGCCAAAGCACAAAGAACAAAGTACAAAGTACAAAGAACCAAGCACAAAGTTTATGGCTAAGAAATCACTGATAGCGAAAGCTGCACGCAAACCGAAGTTTTCGGTCCGGGCTTACACTCGTTGCAAACGCTGTGGACGGCCGCGAGGTTACCTGCGGAAGTTCAATTTGTGCCGCATCTGTTTTCGCGAGTTGGCGCTCCAGGGTCAGATCCCCGGAGTCGTTAAGTCTAGCTGGTAACACGAATTTTACGGAGAGTTTGTTACATGACTGATCCAATTGCCGATATGTTGACGCGAATCCGCAATGCCATCGCGGCGAAGCACTCGCGTGTCGACGTTCCGGCTTCAAAGCTCAAGCTCGAGATCGCCCGCATCCTCAAGGAGGAGGGCTACATCAATAATTTTGTCGTCAAGGGCGAAGGTCTCAAGCGCACCATCCGCATCTTTCTTCGCTACGATGCGCGCGGTACGTCTTCGATTACCCACCTGCAACGCGTCTCAACTCCCGGCCGGCGCGTGTACGTCGGCTCGAGTGAGATTCCGAAGGTGCTGGGCGGCTACGGAATCAATATCGTTTCGACCTCGAGAGGTCTGATGAGCGGCAAAGCCGCACGCCGCGAAAACATCGGCGGAGAGCTGTTGGCGCAAATCTACTAATTGAAATTCAAAATTCGAATTTCGAAATTCGAGATTGGAAACCAGTTATGTCGCGAATTGGAAAGAAAGTTATTGCGGTGCCCAAGGGCGTGACCATCACGGTCGGCGAGCAGGAGCTCGAAGTTAAAGGACCGAAAGGCACGCTGAAGACGCCTATCCCCTCGGGGATTAGTTTCAAACTCGAAGGCGAAGAGCTGCGCGCCGAGCGCACTGCCGACGATCAGGCTGCGCTGCACGGATTGGCGCGGGCGCTCGCGAACAATGCGATCGTGGGCGTCACCGCCGGTTTCAGTAAGCAGATGGACGTCGTTGGAGTTGGCTACAAGGCCGACGTGCAGGGCAAGAAGATTGTCTTCTCGCTCGGCTACTCGCATCCGATCGAGTTTCCGTTACCGCCCGAAGTTGAAGCGAAGGCGGAACGTCTGACGACCAAAGGCAGCATTCAGCAGTACCAGACTACGCTGACCCTGACGAGCATCGACAAGCAGAAGCTCGGGCAGGTGGCGGCTGAGATGCACAAGCTGCGCAAGCCTGACGCTTACAAAGGCAAAGGCGTGCGTTACGCCGATGTGCCGATCAAGTTGAAGCCCGGTAAGACCGGAAAATAATTGTCGATTGCCAATTGGCAATCGGAAATTGGAAATGAACTGATGGCAAACACGAATAGAGCAGAAGTGCGAACCGCGATTCACTCGCGGATTCGCCGGAAAGTTAAGGGCGATACTGCGCGACCGCGATTGGCGATCTATCGCAGCCTGAACCACATTTACGCGCAGGTCATCGACGATCGTCTCGGCAAAACACTGGTTTCCGCCTCGTCAACCGAGAAAGACCTCCGCGGCGGCGGTACGGGTGGCAATCTCGACGCGGCCCGTCGCATCGGCACGGCTATCGCCGAACGGGCGATCGCCAAAGGTATCGAGCAGGTTGTTTTCGATCGTGGTGGTTATCTCTACCACGGCCGCGTAAAAGCCCTGACCGATGCCGCGCGCGCTGCCGGTCTGAACAAGAACGAAGTGGTTGCGGCGGAAGCTGAGCCCGAACAGGAAGCTGCGCCCGAGCAGCCGGCTGAAAAGAAGTCGAAGAAGAAAAGCAAAGAATAGATTATGAGACAACCCAAGCAACGGATTCCGGCGCAGGGACTCGACCTGAAAGACCAGGTGATCTCCATCAATCGCGTCACCAAAGTAGTTAAGGGCGGCAAGAACCTTTCGTTCGCGGCGCTCGTTGTGGTAGGCGACGAGGGTGGACACGTCGGCTTCGGCACCGGCAAGGCGCGCGAAGTGCCCCTGGCGATCAAGAAGGGTATCGAGTCGGCCAAGAAGAACCTGATTCGCGTCCCGCTGATCAACAACACTTTGCCGCACCAGTTGATTGGTGAGTACGGCGCGGGGCGTGTGCTCGTTAAGCCTGCTTCGGAAGGTACGGGCGTAATCGCGGGAGGCGCAGTGCGTGCCGTCATGCAGGCGGTCGGGGTGAGAGACGTGCGCACGAAAGTGCTCGGTTCGACCAATCCGCACAACGTCGTGCGTGCTACGTTCGATGCCTTGCTGCGGATGAAAGATCCGATGGAGCTGGCGCGGTTGCGTGGTAAGCAAGTCGAGGAGATGTAATTTGAGATCTGAGATCTCAGATTTGAGATCTCAAAGGGAGGGATGATGCCGCGTAAAGCAAGTTCAAATTCAGAGCAGGCGAAGATTCGCATTCAATACTATCGAAGCTTTATCGCTGCGCCGAAAACGCACAAAACAATCGTGCGTAGTTTGGGTCTGCGCAAGTTGAACCAGGTTGTCGAGCGTCCGGACACCGAAAGCATGCGCGGCGCCGTCGCGAAAGTTCCGCACCTGCTGCGGATTGTGGAGTAAGTAACCACAAAAGGCAGAAGGGCAGACGCAAAAAGGCACAAGAGAGAAAGACCAAAATGGCAATCAGTCTAAACACACTTAAGCCGGCAAAAGGATCGACGCACAAGAAGAAGCGAGTCGGCCGTGGTCCAGGCTCCGGTTTGGGTAAGACCGCGGGTCGCGGTGAAAAGGGACAGAAATCGCGCTCGGGTTATTCCCGCAAGGTCGGTTTTGAAGGCGGCCAGATGCCCCTTCATCGACGTCTGCCGAAGCGCGGCTTCACCAACATCTTTAAGAAGCGCTGGGTCGAGATTAGTCTTGCGTCGCTGGAACAGCATTTCGACGCAGACGCCGAGATCACTCCGGAAGTGCTGCACGATCGCGGATTGATTAAGAAGGCCAAGTTCGACGTGGTTGTGCTCGGCAACGGTGAGGTATCGAAGCCCTTGCGCGTCTCAGCGCATCGCTTTACGAAGAGCGCCCGCGAGAAGATCGAAAAGGCCGGTGGCGCGGTAGTTCAGATTGGCGGATAATCACTTCGTTAAGGAGAGGGGATCAGGATGGAGAAGTTTTTAGCCGCCGTTCGCAATATGTTCAATGTGCCGGATCTACGCCGGCGCATTTTCTTTACGCTCGGACTGCTCGCCGTCTATCGCTTCGGCGCGCACGTCACTGCACCCGGCGTCAACGTTCTGCGCTTGAAAGAAGTTTGGCGCGAGGTCGCGGGAACACTGCTCGGCGTACTCGATCTCTTTTCCGGTGGAAACTTTCGCACCATCTCCGTATTCGCACTCGGCGTCACCCCATACATTACCGCCTCCATCATCCTGCAACTGATGACCGTCGTTTCGCCTTCCTTGAAGAAACTTCAGGAAGAAGGCGAGATGGGACGTCAGAAGATCAACCAGTGGACGCGCTATTTGACCGTCGTGCTGGCCTGCGTCCAAACGTCGTTTGTGGCCCACTGGCTTCAGGTTAACGGCGTCGGCGCGCCCGGTTGGGGCTTCCGTTTGAGCACCGTGATCACGTTGACGACCGGAACGATCTTCGTCATGTGGCTGGGTGAGCAGATCACCGAACGTGGCATTGGCAACGGCATCTCGTTGCTCATCTTCTCCGGTATCGTGATTGGTTTGCCGAACGGTGTGAGACAAGTACTCGGGCGGCTCGCTGGTGGCGACACCATGGCGACCATCGGCGTCATCGCGATGTTGATCGGCATGGTGCTGATCATCGCTTTCATCGTGTTTGTTGAATCAGCGCGACGCAAGATTCCGGTAAGTTATGCGAAGCGCCACGTGGGACGGCAGGTGGTGAGCGGTCAGCAAACCACCATGCCGCTGAAGATCAACATGGGCGGCGTGATCCCCGTGATCTTTGCTTCGTCTGTGCTGTCGATGCCGCAGAGTTTGTTTGCGGCGTTTCCTCCGGACGCGGGCGATAAGGGCTGGTGGTCCAAGGTGTGGACTTTCTTTCAGACGTTCCACGCCAGCGATCCTTATTACGAGTTAATCTTCCTCAGTCTGATCATCTTCTTCACGTTCTTCTACGTGTCGATCGTATTCAACGTCGAAGAAGTGGCTGACAACCTGCGCAAGCACGGTGGGTTCATGCCCGGTATTCGTCCCGGACGCTCGACTGCTGAGTATCTCAATACGATCCTGACGCGTTTGACTACCGTTGGCGCCGTTTACCTCGCGCTGGTTGCGTTTATCCCGCAATTCATGTTGAGCGGATTCAAAGTCGGCCGCATACCGTTTATCGGCCAGTGGTTGGATACGTTTGTCACGACCACACCCGGCCTTGGCTGGATCCCGAACGGGATGGAATACCAGTTCTATTTCGGCGGTACGTCGCTGCTGATCCTTGTCGGTGTCGCGATGGACACTGTTGCCCAAATTGAAGCCCAACTGGTGATGCGCAATTACGAGGGCTTCCTCGGCGGCGGTGGAAGGTTGCGCGGCCGGCGCTCCTGACACTATGTCGAAAATCATCGTGCTGATGGGTGCGCCTGGTGCCGGCAAGGGCACTCAGGCGCGCTTGCTTCAAGACCGTATGCATCTTCCGCAGATTTCGACGGGAGATATTTTTCGCGCGCTGAAGCACAATGACAGTTCCCTGGCGCAGGAAGTCAGGGATGTTATGCAGCGGGGACAACTGGTTCCCGACGAATTGACAATTCAACTCGTCAAAGAACGGACAGCGAAAGAGGACTGTCGGGACGGCTACATCCTCGACGGTTTTCCGCGCACGCCCGCACAGGCGACGAGCCTGGAGAAGTTGGCTGCTGAACAAGGCAAACGGATCGTGCCGATTCAGATCGACGTGCGGTACGATCTACTTGAAAAGCGGATGACCGGCAGGCGAAACTGTCCGGTGTGCAACGAGATTTACAACATCTATTTCAAGCCGCCGCGCCACGACAACGTTTGCGACTTCCATCCGGAAGCACAACTCGTGCATCGCGCCGACGACAATTCCGAAACGGTGCGCCACCGGTTGGCGACTTACGAGGAACTGACTCGTCCGTTGCTCGATTTTTACGGTGCGACGGGATTGCTTCGCATCGTCGATGGTAATCGCGATGCGCAAAGCATCTATCGCGACATCGAACAGATCGTCAAGGGCGAGTAAGGAAGTTTTGCGGGTGTTACATGATTATTGGTAAGTCAAAACGTGAACTCGAGAAGATGCGCGCCGCGGGGCAGTTGGTCGGAGCGGTGCTCCAGCACCTGCGCGAGCTGGTGGAGCCGGGCATAACCACCATGGAACTCGATCGCGTCGCCGAGAAGATGATTCGCGATGGGGGCGCACTGCCGACATTCAAGGGCTACAACGGGTTTCCGTACTCAATTTGCGCGTCAGTCAACGACCAGATCGTTCACGGTTTTCCTTCGGACTACACGTTGAAGGAAGGCGACATCTTTTCCATTGACTGCGGGGCGACGTTGGAAGGATATGTCGGCGATACGGCGACTACCGTCCCCGTCGGGAACGTCAGTGACGAGTGGCTGAAGCTGGTCCGGGTCACTGAGGAATGTCTCGAACGGGCGATTCAGCAGTGCCGGCCGGGGAACCACCTCGGCGATATTGGTTGGTCGGTGCAGCAGCATGCCGAGGCGAATGGGTTTTCGGTGGTGCGGGATTACGTCGGGCACGGGATTGGCCGGCGTATGCACGAGGATCCGCAGATTCCGAACTACGGGCGTCCCGGGCTGGGGCCGAAGATCAAGGCTGGGTACGTTTTCGCTGTCGAGCCGATGGTGAATCTCGGGTCGCATTACACGAAGGTCCTCGGAGACGGTTGGACAGTCGTGACGCTCGACGGGCAGCCAAGTGCGCATGCGGAACACACCATCGCGATTACAGAAGATGGCCCGGAGGTGCTGACTCTGGTCTCCACTCCGGAGGCGGTTTCCGCTTAAATCGGTGTTTGGCGCGCGCGGGTTTGGAAGAACTGGGGGGCCGATGCTATTATTCGCAGTTTGTCGGCAGCGGCATAGTCTTCAACCAGAGAGGATATGGCGAAGGAAGAGGCGATAGAAGTCATGGCCAAAGTCCTGGAGACTTTGCCTAACGCTATGTTCCGAGTCGAGTTGGAAGACAGTCAGCACCAGGTGTTAGCACACATTTCAGGAAAGATGCGGAAGCATTTTATTCGCATTCTTCCTGGCGACAGGGTTTTGGTAGAGCTTTCGCCTTACGATCTGAATCGCGGCCGAATTACATACCGCTATAAATAGGATAGAGGGTTACGTCGATGAAAGTCCGTGCGTCGGTAAAGAAGATGTGCGACAAGTGCAAAGTCATCCACCGCAAAGGCGTGGTGCGGGTGATTTGCGTGAATCCGAAACACAAACAGAGACAAGGATAATCGGGAAAGATGGCACGTGTAGCTGGAGTAGATCTACCGCCCAATAAGAGAGCCGAGATTGGCCTTACTTATATCTATGGCATCGGCCGCTCGCGTTCGAACCTGGTGCTCAAGGAAGCCGGCGTCAACCTCGACACTCGCATTCGCGATCTGAGTGAAGACGAGTTGAGCCGCATTCGCGGCATCCTTGAGGCGCAGGGCGAGATCGAAGGCGACTTGCGTAAGCGCGTCCAGATGGACATCAAGCGTCTGATGGATATCGGTTGCTATCGTGGTTTGCGTCATCGTCGCGCGCTCCCGGTGCGCGGTCAACGCACGCACACCAACGCTCGCACGCGGAAAGGTCCACGTCGCGCAACCATCGCCAAGAAGAAGGCGCCCGGCAAGAAGTAACAATTTGAGATTTGAGATCTCAGATCTGAGAGATATATGGCAAAAGCAGGCGGAAAGAAGAAAGTCTTTCGTAAGAAAGAGAAGAAGAACGTTCCTAACGGCATCGTCCATATCGCGGCGTCGTTCAACAACACGATGATCTCGATCACCGATCTCGAAGGAAACCTGATCGCGCAATCGTCAGCGGGCGCACGCGGTTTTCGTGGTTCGCGTAAGGGCACTCCCTTCGCCGCGCAGCAGGCAGCGTTCGAAGCGGCCAAGAAGGCCCACGAAGCCGGCATGAATCAGTGCGAAGTGCGAGTCAAAGGTCCGGGCGGCGGGCGTGAGTCGGCAATCCGGGCGATTGCCAACGCCGGGATCAGAGTCATGACGATACGTGACACGACGCCGATTCCCCACAACGGTTGCAGACCGCCAAAGCGGCGCAGAGTTTAGTGAACTTTGTTCTTGGTTCTTTGCCCTTTGTTATTGAGTTAACAAAGTTCCAAGTACAAGATCAAAGTTCAGAAGAAGTGAACAAACCCAAAGGATGAAGGATCGACGTTTCGACGCGATCTGTAAACTTTTCCGTCTAACTTGTAGACGTTTAGACTGGAGGCAATTAGTTGGCTAGGTATAGAAATGCAGTGTGCCGTCTTTGCCGACGCGAAGGCGCAAAGCTCTTTTTAAAGGGTGATCGTTGTTACAAACCCGCTTGCCCGATCGAGAAGCGTGGAACGCAACCGCCAGGTCAGCACGGTAACTCGCTGCGCCGCGGTAAAGCACTGGTTGGCTATGGCCAACAGTTGCGCGAGAAGCAGAAGGTTAAGCGCATCTATTTCATCCTCGAAGGACAGTTTCGCAACTACTTCGAGCGCGCAGCCCGCATGAAGGGCATCACCGGTGAGAACCTCCTGTTCCTGCTCGAGCGCCGATTGGACAACACAGTCTATCGCGCCGGTTTCTCCACTTCGCGCCGGCAGGCGAGGCAGCTGGTGAATCACGGTCACATTCTGGTGAATGACCGCAAAGTAGATATTCCCTCTTATCAAGTGAAGCCTGGCGACACCATCAGTGTGCGAGAGCCAAGCA
>DATJKO010000066.1:0-3631 GCA_035491355.1 Pyrinomonadaceae bacterium | reverse complement strand
ACTTCCGCCACGCGCTCGACCTGCGAAACGTCGTGTACGTCCGTCAGCACCGGCACGCCGACTTCTTCGCGAATGCGCTGCAGCGCTTCGAGTCCGAGTTCCATTCCCAGCCCGCGAAAGCTCTCGATCGACGATCGATTCGCCTTATCGAACGACGACTTGAATACGAAGTCGAGACCGGCGGCCCGGGTCCGTTCCAGACACTCGCGCGCCATCATCGAAGCATGATCGTAGCTTTCGATTACACACGGACCCGCGATAACCGTGAGTCGTCCGTCGCCAAATGTTGCGTTACCTACCGAGAAGGGTTTCAGGTCTGTCATCGACGCCCGAGTATACGCTTGACCTTGTCCAGAAATGAACCGGACCCAACCTCTTTTGGATCTTTTACTCGGGAACGCGAGTCGTGGCCGCGATGGACAATCTTTATTTCGTTCGAACCGGAACTAAGCGCACGCACGCGCTTGATATCCACCACCAGACGCCCTGAAGGCGATTCGACGCCTTCGTTACGCAACGCTTCGAAGTTCGGCACACTCGTTAGCGCTTGATGTTCCAAACCCAGCCGTTCGGCAGTCTCCAACAACTCTCGGCGAAACTCGTCAGCATTCGCCGGGCGATCCTCGGGCGCCTTTTCCATCGCATGCAGCACCAGGCGTTCGACGTCTTCAGGAATCTCCGCAACGATCCGGCGCGGCGGCTGTGGTGGATCCGACACGTGCTTCGCCGCGATCTCGACCGGAGAGGAACCGGTGAATGGAGCCATGCCCGTCAACATCTCGTAGAGGATTACGCCCAGACTGTAAACGTCGGCGGCCGGCGTCAACTCGTGCCCGTTGTATTGTTCGGGCGCCATGTAGCGCGGCGTTCCGATCAACGCGCCCGCCTGGCGCAGCGTTATCGCGCCTTCATCGTCATCGAGTGCGTGATCAGCGAGTTTGGCGACGCCGAAGTCGAGCACCTTTACTACCGCCCGCACGTCAGGGCTTTGCGTCACGAGAATGTTTGACGGTTTCAGATCGCGATGGATGATTCCCGCCTCATGGGCGGCCGCCACCGCGGCGGAAGCTTGCATCATGATCGAAATCGCACGCGCAGTTTCGATCGGCGCTTCTTTCATCAGGATCTCGCGCAGTGTCGGGCCTTCGAGCAACTCCATCACGAGATAGACATGACCATCGGCAGTCTCGCCGAAATCAGTCACGCTAACTGCGTTCTGATGTTGCAGACGAACAGCGGCGCGGGCTTCGCGTTGAAACCGAATGCGCGACGCCTCGTCCGCGAGCAATCGTTGATGCAGGAATTTGATGGCAACCGGACGGTCCATCTGGAGGTGACGCGCACGATAGACTGCCCCCATCCCGCCCGCACTCAGCCGGTGCTCGATGAGATACTTCTCGTCGAGCGTTTGACCAACGAGTAAATCCTCGGTTTTGGGGGACGTCGTCATCTGCTAGCAAAGGCAAAGACAGAGTAATTCGCGCTTGTAAATGAGTGAGGTTTAGTCTGGGCAGACCCGCTTGTTCTCGGCTTAGTCGCCACTGGTCGCACTGACGCGGTCGTGCATAACCAAATCGACCTCGCCATTCTTCTCGATCGTGGTCTCCGATTGCAAACGATTTGCGTAGGCGGCGCGAACAAATGCCGCAAACAACGGGTGGGCTTTGAGTGGTTTCGACTTGTATTCGGGGTGAAACTGACAACCGACAAACCACGGATGTGACTCACGCGGCAGTTCGATCATCTCCATGAATTTTCCATCGGCCGAGATACCGCTGAACACCAAACCTTCCTGTTCGAGCTTCTGCCGGTATTCGGGGTTGAACTCGTAACGATGCCGATGTCGTTCACTGATCTCATCGACGCCACCGTAAACTTCCTGGACCAGCGAACCGGGGGCTAACTTGCATGTCCAAGCGCCCAGACGCATCGTCCCGCCTAATTCCTCCACGTCAACGAGGTCTCGCAACTTGAAGATGATCGGATGCGGCGTCTCGAGATCGAACTCGGTCGAGTCGGCGTCTTTCAGTTCACAAGCGTTCCGCGCAAACTCGATGCAAGCCGTCTGCATACCAAGACAGATGCCGAAGTACGGCGTGCGAGTTTTGCGGGCGTAGTGGATGGCGCGAATCATTCCCGCCACGCCGCGTTTGCCAAAACCACCGGGGACCAGGATCGCATCGAAGTCGCGCAGACGGTTCTCGTAGTCGTCGTCCATCAGCTCTTCCGACTCGATCCACTTCACGACGACGCGAAGATTATTCGCGACGCCACCGTGTGTCAGCGCTTCGCGCAACGACTTGTACGAGTCTTCCAGTTCAACATACTTGCCAACGATCGCGATCTTCGTTTCGGCGCCCGACGGCTCGCGTATCGTCTCGACGAGTTGTCGCCACTCCGCAAGATCGGGCTGCTGCGCGTGCGATTCGAGTCGCAACTGGGTCACTATCAAGTCGTCCAATCCCTGCTCGTGAAACGCGAGCGGAACGTCGTAGATCGTGTCGACATCCTGCGCACTGATCACTGCCGATTCCTTGACGTTACAGAAGAGCGCGATTTTGCTGCGCAACTCGCGCGACAAAGGCTTCTCCGAACGACACAAGAGAATGTCAGGCGCGATACCGATTTCGCGAAGGTCACGCACTGAGTGTTGTGTCGGTTTGGTTTTTAGTTCACCGGCGGCTGCGATGTACGGGACGAGTGTGACGTGTACAAAAACAGCATTACCGGCGCCTTCTTCGTTCCCCATCTGACGAATCGCTTCGAGAAACGGCAACGACTCGATGTCGCCAACGGTGCCGCCAATCTCCACGATAATCACGTCGGGTTTGTCTTTTTCGGCGACGCTGCGTACTGCTTCTTTGATCTCGTTCGTAATGTGCGGGATGACCTGGATGGTCTTGCCGAGATAATCGCCACGACGTTCCTTCTCGATAACGGAGAGATAGATGCGGCCGGTGGTCCAGTTATTCGCGCGCGACAGGTGCGCATGGGTGAAACGTTCGTAATGGCCGAGGTCGAGATCCGTTTCGGCGCCGTCGTCGGTGACGAAAACCTCACCGTGTTGAAACGGCGACATCGTGCCCGGATCGACGTTGATGTACGGATCCAACTTGATCAGCGCGACCTGAAGGCCGCGGCTCTCGAGCAGACAGCCTATCGAAGAAGCTGCCAACCCTTTACCGAGACTCGAAACCACGCCGCCAGTGACGAAGATGTATTTTGGCATTCGCTCTCCCTGGATCACGATTCTCTTTGTTGAGGCATGTCGCCTGTGTTGTCGTCTGAAAGTTCCCGGTGATCGTCCCCGCCGTCGGGCGGATCGCCGGAACCGTCTTCCTTATTGTAACGACCCTGTTTCAACTCTTCCTGGACCACCGCGGCTCGTTCCGCTGCCGGGTCGAGTATTTTCTGAAGGCCGATCAGGCCTGCGCTGAGCAAGCCCGGGCCTTCCTGCGCACGTCGCTCGAATTCTTCGGCCGAAACGTCGTAAGGCTTGCCCAGACGCGAAAGCGCAAACAATCCGCAAAGCACGAGTACCACCACCACTGCTAAGCCAATCCAATCGTTCATGCGATGTTCACCATCTGCGCTTTCAACAACTCGAGATCTTCAGGTGTGTCGACGCCTA
>DATJKO010000065.1:0-2269 GCA_035491355.1 Pyrinomonadaceae bacterium | reverse complement strand
GCGGGTTTACTACCCGACGCTGACGGACACGAGTGCTGAACTGGCGAAACGAATACTGCGCGCGCCACATGGCGGCGCGCTCGTGGCGATCGAGTTGCAGGACCAGACGCGCGAAGCTGCGTTTCGTTTTATGGATCGATTGCAGTTGTGCGTGCGGTCGACGAGTTTGGGAGACGTATTTACGAGTGTGCTTCACGCGGCGAGCGCTTCGCATCGCGATCTGACATCGGCGAGACGAGCGGAGTTGGGGATCAGCGAAGGTCTGGTGCGTATCTCGGTGGGCATCGAGAGTATCGACGACATTATCGCCGACATCGAACAGGCCTTATGATCAAAGTCCCGAAAGAACAGTTGACGGAGATTCGCGAACACGGCGTGCGCGATTATCCATACGAGTGTTGCGGGTTGTTGCTGGGGCGCTTCAGCGACTATGGAAAGATTGTTAGCGAGACGTATCCGATTTCGAATGCGCGCGAGGAGAGTGCGAAGCGCAACCGGTTCTTGATTACGCCGGAAGAGTTGATGCGCGGTGAGCAATACGCGCGGAGTCGCGATCTCGAGGTTGTCGGGTTTTATCATTCGCACCCCGACTCGCCGGCGGTGCCGTCGAAGTACGACCTCGAACATGCATGGCCCACGTACTCATACATCATCGTCTCTACGCGCCCGGGGGAGGCGACGGATCTCTTTTCGTGGGAGCAGGAGGCGGATCGTTCGCGATTTAACGAGGAGAAGATGGAGATCGGTTAGGTTAGAAGGAGTTTCCCGCAAAGGCGCAAAGACGCAAAGGAAGAGGATCAGGACTCTTAGGAAGAACATCAGGACTTTGTAGGAAGCCATCAGGAGAGACAGACACTTGGCGCCTTTGCGGGGACAGAAACGAAGCAAGTACGAGGTAAACCCATGTCAGTAACAATCACAATACCAGCGCCGTTGCGACAGTTTGCGGCGGGCCAGTCGCAGATCGTAGTCGAAGCGAAGACTGCGGGCGAGGCGCTGGATTTGCTCACGACCACGCACGCGGCGTTGCGCCGTCACCTCTACAACGATCAGAACGCGCTGCGCAACTTCGTCAACGTCTACTTGAACGACGAAGACATCCGTCACGCTTCTGGTCCGGACACGCCGGTCAAAGACGGCGACACGATCATGATCGTTCCGTCGATTGCGGGGGGCGCAGTCGTCGAATCGGAAGTGGGCCAGGAGCTGCCGGAGCTTTCGAACGAAGAGATCATGCGTTACAGCCGGCACCTGATCATGCCGGAAGTCGGGATGCACGGACAGAAGAAGTTGAAAGCCGCGAGCGTGTTGATGATTGGCACCGGCGGGCTCGGCGCGCCCGTCGGGATGTACCTGGCGGCGGCGGGTGTGGGCCGGATTGGCATTGTCGATTTCGACGTCGTTGAAGAGTCGAACCTGCAGCGGCAGATCATTCACGGCACGAAAGACCTCGGCCGGCGGAAGATCGAGTCGGCGCGCGATCGTTTGCGCGACATCAATCCGCACATCGAGATCGAAACGCATGAAACGCGGTTGACGAGTCAGAACGCGATGCGTCTGTTTCGCAACTACGACATCATCGTCGACGGCACGGACAACTTTCCGACGCGCTACCTCGTGAACGATGCGTGCGTGCTGAGTGGAAAGCCGAACGTGTACGGTTCGATCTTCAGGTTCGAAGGTCAGGCCAGCGTCTTCTGGGCGGAGAAAGGTGCGTGCTATCGCTGCTTGTATCCCGAACCGCCGCCGCCGGGACTCGTGCCCTCCTGCGCGGAAGGTGGCGTGCTCGGCGTATTGCCGGGAATCGTCGGTGCGATTCAGGCGAATGAAACGATCAAGATCATACTCGGCGCGGAAGATCTGATGGTCAACCGGTTGCTGTTGTTTGACGCGTGGACGATGAAGTTTCGCGAGTTCAAATTGCGCAAGGATCCGAAGTGTCCCGTCTGCGGCGAAAACCCAACGGTCAAGAAGCTGATCGACTACGAGGAGTTTTGCGGAGTGGCGGCGCACCAGGTGCCCGCGCCCGATGCGAAGCTCGATGAGATTACCGCGACGGAGCTCAACGCGCGCCGTCTACGTGGCGAGGCGTTGCAGATCATCGACGTGCGGGAGCCGCATGAGTTCGAGATCGCGCAGATTCCGGGGACCAAGTTGATCCCGCTGGGTCATGTCGTCGGACGAATGAACGAGATCAATCCCGACGTCGAGACGATCGTTCACTGTAAGGGCGGTGTTCGTAGCGCCAAGGCGATAGCGGCCTTGAAAC
>DATJKO010000064.1:0-9647 GCA_035491355.1 Pyrinomonadaceae bacterium | reverse complement strand
GGGAACAGGCCGCTGTTGGGCGCTTTCAAACTCGTCAACTCGCGGAACGACGCTGTGTCCCACACACGCACGGTGTAGTTTTCAGACAACGCGACTAGCCGGCCATCATGACTGAACTTAACTATACTGAAGTCCTTCGCGGTGCGAGCGAGTTCCTGGTCCTTTTTCGCGGTGAGGTCCCACAGTTTGAAACGGCGCTCGGCGATTCCGGCGGCGAGCACGCGACCATCGGCAGTAAAGATCAGTTGCAGACTGTCGATCTGATTGTCGGGAAGTTTGAAGCGACGATTTTCACGTCCGCTCGCGAGATCGATCAACTTCACTTCCGAGTCGTCCGTGGCGAGCGCGAGCTGCATGCCGTCCGGAGAAATGATCATGCCGCCATCAGTTCCGTTGTAGCCCGTGGTGCCGGGCAACGTGCTGGATTGCAACGTGCGCAACTCTTGTCCCGTCGTAACATCCCAAACCCGCGCCGCATCACTAATCGTGACGACCTGGTTGTTGGCAGCGAAGCCGATGAAGTAGATACCGATCGCAGCAGCGAGTGAACCTTGCGGACCGGCGAGCGTTTGCACCTCACGTCCACTCTGCACGTCCCAAATTTTAACTGCATTGTCCGCGGTCGCTCCCGCGATCAAACGACTGTCACGACTGAACGCGACGTACGGCGCGATGCCCGGAGCGTTTTGTCCACTGCTCGACAGGTCGCGCAACTTGCGGCCGGTCGCGGTTTCCCAAAGCTTGATCGTGTTACTGCGAAACGTTGCGGTGGCGAGCAGTCGTCCGTCAGGACTGAAGACGAGTCGCGTCGCGCCGTAGAAATTGTTGTAGCCGGTTTGCAGCACCAGTTCGGGTTTCGCTTCTTTCGCTTGCTGTCCACCTTGCCCGGTTGAAGTTGACGTATTGCTTTGAACGCCAAGTCCACGCTGATCGACGGGAGTCGGACTCGGCGTCGGATTTTGCGCAACGACTACGATCGAGCAAGCGAGGATCACGATTGGTAAAACGATATTTCTCATAACTAGTCTCGCCACGCCGAGTGCTCGAGCACCAGCAGCCCAATCGCAATCAGCGCTAAAACATACATGACAGGATGAATCTCTTTCCGGCGGCCAACAATCAGATAAAGGCCAACGTGCGCAATGAAGCCCCAGAGTATTCCCTGGGTGATCGAAAAGGTCAGGGGGATGAGGATTATAGTCAAAAACGCCGGCAGACCTTCCTCGATTTTGGCGAACTTTATTTGCGCAACGCTTTTGAACATCGCCGCGCCGACGAGCACCAGCACGGGCGCCGTTGCGTAGGGCGGCACCATTCCGGCGAGTGGCGCGAGAAAGAAGCACGGCAGAAAACAGAGCGCGGTGAAAACAGAGGTGAGTCCGGTGCGGCCGCCGACGTCGATACCCGAGATACTTTCGATGTAAGCCGTGCCCGACGACGTGCCCGCTAGACCCGCTCCGAACGTCGCCACCGAGTCGACGATCAATCCCTGTCTCAGATTCTTCGGGTGACCCTCTTCGTCGAGCAGTCCGGCAGCGTGTGACACGCCCATGAAAGTCGAGATGGAGTCGAACAGGTCAGTGAAGAGTATTGCGATGATCGCCGGGAGCAACGAGAGTTTCAACGCGCCGAGAATATCGAGTTTTAGAAAGACTGTGTGGAAGTCGGGCGTGCTGAAGATGTGCTGCGGAGGCGTGACGTGTCCGCGCAGCAGCGCGATGGCGGTGACGATGAAGATCCCGGCGAGATAGGCGAGCGAGCTCCCGCGAATAATGAGGAAGATGATCACGGCCATGCCGAGGATCGCGATCAGCGTTGTTTCGTCGAGCTTGCCGAGTTTGACGAGCGTCACTGGATCGGCGGTAATCAATCCGGCGTTTCGTAGACCAATGAACGTCAGAAAGATGCCGATACCCGCCGCGGTGCCGATGCGGAGTTCCGATGGAATCGCTTTCGCGACGGTCTCGCGCACCGGCGTCACTGAAATCAGTAGAAACAGAACGCCGGCCCAGAAGACGATCCCGAGTGCGACCTGCCACCAGACTTTCTGCGTCAGAATGATCGTGAAAGTGAAAAAGGCGTTGATGCCCATGCCCGGCGCCACGGCGTACGGCAGTTTGGCGAACAGACCCATCAGCAGCGTCATCGTGAAACAGATCAAAACGGTGGCCGTCAGTGCGCCGCTGAATGCGATGCCGGTTCCGGGCGTCGATAGAATCGACGGATTCACGACTACGATGTAAGCCATCGTGAAGAAAGTGGTGATGCCGGCGATTGCTTCGGTGCGGACGCTGGGGGCCGGGGTCGTCATCAGCGTGAGAGATTAACAGAAGAAACCCGATTAAATGGATGAAAAAGCAACAACCCGAAGCCGCTGGCGACTCCGGGTCGTTGGTGTTCAGCCTGCAAGGAGTTCCCCAACTTCTGCGGGCCGATTCCCTGGTTTCGAGGGGGGACTAATTGGCGACGATCGCGACGGTTCCGCGATCCGCGGGTCGTTTTATTGAACGTTGTGTTGCACGCTCTGCGCGCGTTCGTGCGGCAGTCAGACTGGTTGTGTCGCCTGCCAATTGCGCTTCAGCGAAGAAGTGGCGTTCACCGTAACGATGGAACACGATTTTCGCATGATCGATTAGCGCGCCGTTGACACCCATCGTTTGCACGATCGCGCTCGACCGCCCGTCTTCACTTCGTATCTGCAACGCCTTTCGATCCGAAGCGGGATTAAGAATCCTAATGGTGTAGACGCCAGGCGGCAGGCTCTTTTCTCCGACTGTAAACGTGAACGGAACGTTCGCGCGCAGCGTTTGTGAACTCGTAGTCTGCGCCTGTGCGGCGATCGCGCCGAGTGTGGAAAGAATGATTATCGCGATAGTTAATTGAAGAACTCTTTTCATGACTAACCTCCTGTTTCGCTGGCCCTATAGAGCGTGATTGCTTTTTGGCCTTCACTTAACTACGCGCACGGACGCGGCGGATTCCCTCACGGTCACAAAATTATTTGTTGTAGAATTCGGCTCGTTTTTTGGAACAAATATGCGGGCCAGATGGGTGCGTGGATGGAATCGCCGGAAGCCATAACGCAGCTTTTGATTGACTGGGGCAAGGGCGACCAGGCCGCGCTCGACCGGTTAATGCCGCTCGTGTACGCCGAGTTGAGACGTCTCGCGACGAACTACCTGCGTCGCGAACGTGCCGGCCACACGCTTCAGCCGACGGCGTTAGTCAACGAGGCTTATCTGAAGCTCGTCGTGCAGAAGAACGCGAAATGGCAGAATCGGGCGCAGTTTTTTGCGATTTCCGCCCAGTTGATGCGCCGGATTCTGGTAGACCACGCGCGCCGGCACCAGGCTGAGAAGCGCGGCGGATCGGATCAGCAGCGTCTTTCAATTACGAGTGCGGAAGAACTTGTTGCGCAGCCGCTGGTAGATCTGCTGGCTCTTAATGAAGCGCTCGATGAGTTGTCGCAGATGGATCCGCAGCAGGGCCGGATCGTCGAACTCAAATTCTTCGGCGGCCTTTCGATAGAGGAAACCGCGGAAGTTCTGAGCATCAGTCATGCGACCGTCGAACGCGAATGGAAGTCCGCCCGCGCCTGGTTGCGCCGCCAGCTCGAATAATAAGGAGCGGCTTTCGCCGCCGCACATCGTAGGTACATAGGTATGAAAGTTCTGGACTGATGACCCCCGAACGCTGGCAACAAGTTAATGTCCCGAATAAGGGAAGGCAGCTTCATCGACCGAAAGGAGCGGCTTCGCCGCCGCGATGTGAGGCGGCATAGCCGCTGTCGCGAGTGAAATCTGTTCGTAGGTTTGAGGGGACCGGGCGGGTTCGAGCCGCGTAGGTACATAGACACGCTTCATCGACCGAAAGGAGCGGCTTCGCCGCCGCACATCGCGGCATAGCCGCTGTCGTGAGTGAAATCTCGTTCGTAGGTTTGAGGGACTTGGCGGGTTCGAGCCGCGTAGGTACATAGGTAGGAGAGTAATGGACTGATGACCCCCGAACGCTGGCAACAAGTTAAGGAGATCTTTGACTCGGCGATTAAGTACCTGCCCGAGCACCGCGCCGACTTCCTTTCGCAGGCCTGCTCCGGCGATCAGGAACTGCGTTCCGAAGTGGAATCGTTGATTACGTCCCACGAAAAGGAAGGCAGCTTCATCGACCAACCCGCTTATTACGCTGCTGCCGATATTCTCGCCAACGAAAAATCGGAGCTGCCGACTGGCGATACGATCGGCAATTACGAGGTCGTTTCGTTCCTCAGTCGCGGCGGTATGGGCGAGGTTTATCTCGCCCAGGACAAGCGCCTCAGCCGCAAAGTCGCGCTGAAGCTGTTGCCCGCCGCTTTTACGAAAGACACCGATCGACTGCGCCGTTTCGAGCAGGAAGCACGCGCCGCATCGGCACTGAATCATCCGAACATCATTACGATCTACGAGATCTTCGAGGCCAACTCCACGCACGTCATTGCGACCGAGTTTGTCGAAGGTGAAACTCTGCGGCACCGACTTGGCCGCTCCAGGTTGAGCCTCAGTGAAACTCTCAACATCGCGATTCAGATCGCCGACGCGCTCGCCGCGGCTCACAAAGCCGGCATCATCCATCGCGACATCAAGCCCGAGAACGTCATGTTGCGGCCTGACGGTTACGTGAAAACTCTTGATTTCGGTTTGGCAAAACTCACCGAGGACACGTCAGCGGCAGTCGCGGCGGAGGCGCCGACACTCCAGGTTCGCACTGGTTCAGGATTCGTTCTCGGGACGGCGGGTTACATGTCGCCCGAACAGGCGCGCGGCCTCGACGTCGATAACCGTTCGGACATTTTTAGTCTCGGCGCAGTTGTTTACGAGATGCTCACGCGTCGGAAGGCGTTTGAAGGCGAAACGCCGAGCGACACGATGGCCGCCATACTCAAGAGCGAGCCAACGCCGCTTCAGCACCTTGTGCCGCAACTACCGTCGGAACTTGTGCGCATCGTCAACAAGACGCTGAGCAAGGATCGCGAAGAGCGCTACCAGGTCGTCAAAGATCTGTGGCTGGATCTGAAAGCGCTCAGACAGGAATTGGAGTTTCAAGCGAAGCTCGATCGCTCGGTTACGCCTGACAATGGCGATGGTTTCACTGGCGGGATAGATCGCGCCCATTCGACTGCAACCGAAGCGCAACCGCAGCTTACGGAAACGCGCAGCGGTCTCAACGTGATTACCGAATCGCTGAGTATCGAACTGAAGCGGCACAAACTCGGAGTGGCAGCGGCCCTGGCGATCGTACTGGCTGTGATCGGCGTCGGTGCTTTCGGCCTTTACAAACTAATCAACCGCAAGCCTGAGGTCGCGGCGTTTCAGAACATTCATCTGGCGCGCCTCACAAACTCATCCGACGTGATCGACGTCACGATTTCTCCTGACGGCAAATACATCGTGTATGTGCGCAGCGATAGAACCACCCAAAGCCTGTGGATCAGACAGGTCAGCACCGCAAACGATAAGGAGATCGTTTCGCCCAGTCCCGTCGGTTTTTTCGGTATAACTTTCTCTCCAGACGGAAACGATCTCTATTACGTGCTCAAGGTCAAACTTGACGCCGGCACGCTTTATCGCATCCCGGTGCTTGGTGGTTTGTCCGTAAAAGTGCTCGAGAAGATCGATGCGCCCATCAGCTTCGCGCCTGACGGCAAGAGTTTCGTGTTCTTGCGCGGAAACTACCCCAACGCCGGCGAAAGCGCCCTCGTAATCGCAGATCTCGACGGCAGCAACGAGCGAGTGCTCGCCGTGAAAAAGCGCCCGGATATCTTTACGCCGATCTTCTTTACCGGACCGTCGTGGTCGCCTGACGGCAAACTGGTTGCGGCTTCCGTGATGACGAGCGCGAGGGTGAGCAATGTCGTCGTGTTTTCCGTCGCCGATGGCAAGGAACAGGTGTTGTCGCGTGAGCCGTTCGTCTTTGCGTCGCGTGTGCAGTGGCTCCCGGACATGAGTGGTCTACTGGTTATCGCCGGCGACGGCGTCAACACATCGCAACACTGGATGCTCAGTTATCCCGGTGGTGAAAGACGACGAATCACAAACGACCTCAGCGCTTATCGCGTGATTTGCCTCACTGCTGATGGTCGCAAACTCGCGACGATCCAGGTCGATGGTTTGATAAATGTCTGGGTCGCGCCCGAAGGCGACGCGTGGAAGGCAGTTAGGTTGCCAACTGGAAATGTTGGCTTCTATGCCACCGCCGGAAACAATCTTAGTTGGACAATGGACAATCGTATCGTGTTCATGTCGAACGAAGGTGGGCTTGCCGATATCTGGATCGCCGATCCGGATGGAGGCAATCGGAAGCAATTGACCACCACCGGCGGCACGAGTCCGGTGGCCACAGCTGACGGCCGGTACATAGTTTTCATTTCGGCACGCGACGGCAAACGCGCGGTTTGGCGAATAAATGTCAACGGGAGCAATCCCGTTCGTTTGACTAGTGGTCCATTCGACGGTTTTCCCTCGGTAACGCCGGACGGTAAGTGGGTGGTCTATATCAGCTACGACGGTCCCAAGCCGACGATGTGGAAAGTATCCATGGACGGCGGCACGCCGGTTCAGGTCACCGATCACCTGGCGAGCTCGACTGCTGTTTCGCCGGACGGTAAGTTGCTGGCGTACTCGTATCCTGAATCGCCGGATCCATTTGCACCGCCAAATCGAATCGTTGTGATGAACTTCACTGACAACACGCCGGTAGCAACGTTTAGTTTTAGTCCGAGCAGCACCGTGCCGATGTTGATCCAATGGGCCGCGGACGGAAAATCGATCCTTTACACCGTCAACAAGGACGGTGTTTCCAACATCTGGAGCCAGGCGCTGGACGGAAGCGCGCCGAAGCAGTTGACGAATTTTAAAGACAGTTTGATGACCGGCTTTGCGTGGTCGAAGGACGGCAAACAGTTAGCGACCACTCGCGGCTCGTTGATGCGTGATGCGGTATTGATCACGGACATGCGATAGTTGCACCAACCCTTTTCCAGGCGGAGTGAAACATGGACTTTCGTGTACTGCTGACGACCTTCGGTATCATCTTTCTTGCCGAGATGGGCGATAAAACTCAACTGGCGGCGATGACGCTCTCCGCGCAGACGAAGAGACCGTGGGCTGTATTTATCGGCGCTAGTCTTGCTCTTGTCGCGGTGTCGGCGATTGGTGTGTTGGTCGGCGGCGTGATTGGTGAGTATGTGCCGCTCGTTTGGATTAAGCGTGTGGCTGCAACTGCGTTTATAGTAATCGGTGTTCTTATGCTTGCAGGCAAGTTTTAAGACACGGATTGTAAGAGTGCCCCAAACTCCCCACATCGAACGACACTTCACTTCGAGCGAAGTCGTTCGCGATGTTGTTATCGGAATGGCCGACGGTCTGACGGTCCCGTTTGCGCTGGCCGCCGGACTGACGGGCGCAATCGACCAGACTGGCATCATCGTGACCGCCGGCCTCGCGGAGATCGCCGCCGGCTCGATTGCGATGGGTCTCGGCGGTTATATGGCCGCCAAAAGCGACGCCGAACACTACGCTAAAGAACGCGAACGCGAGATTCGCGAAGTAGCTGAGATTCCCCATGAAGAAATGCGCGAAGTCGCCGAAGTCTTTCAGGCTTACGGTCTCAGCGAAGATGAAACGTGGCCTATCGTTCAGGCATTGAAACGACAGCCGCACAACTGGGTCGACTTCATGATGCGTTTCGAGCTCGGTCTCGAAAAGCCGGATCCCCGCCGTGCTTTGACGAGCGCGCTAACCATTGCCGGCGCCTACATCGCGGGTGGGTTCATCCCCCTCGCGCCCTACATGTTTTCCCACAGCAGTTCTAACGCTCTATTGGTTTCGATCGTTTTAACGCTGATCGCGCTGTTGATCTTTGGCTTCGTCAAAGGCCGCTTTACCGGCATGAGACCGGTCCGAAGTGCGTTGCAGACGGCGCTAATCGGCAGCGTTGCGGCGGGCGCGGCCTTTGCCATTGCCCGGTTAATCGGCGGCTAATATAATTTCCGCGGTTTTTTAATCAATTGGAGGATACCGCATGGCCACCGAATTACAACGCTCAGCGTCGCTCGATCGAATCGCAGAGCTCCTTGGACCCGACGCTTCGAAGCTGCTCGATTACTCGTCGCAGACAATCCTAAAAGAGCACGTTCACCTTCCGGGACCGGACTTCATCGATCGCGTTTGGACCATCTCTGATCGTCCCACGCGGGTCCTGCGTTCACTCCAGTCGCTTTTCGATAACGGCCGACTGGCCGGCACCGGTTACCTGTCGATTCTTCCGGTGGACCAGGGCATCGAGCACTCGGCGGGCGCATCGTTTGCACCAAATCCGGCGTACTTCGATCCGGAGAACATCATCAAGCTCGCGATCGAAGGCGGTTGTAACGCAGTGGCGTCAACGTTCGGTGTGCTGGGAACAGTCGGCAGGAAATACGCGCACAAGCTACCGTTCATCGTAAAGATCAATCACAACGAGCTGCTGACGTTGCCGAATAAGTTCGACCAGGTGATGTTTGGCACGGTTAAGGAAGCACACAATCTTGGGGCGGTCGCAATCGGCGCCACAATATATTTTGGTTCTGATGAGTCGACGCGCCAGATTACCGAAGTCAGCAAAGCCTTCGCGCAGGCGCACGAACTCGGCATGGCGACCATCCTCTGGTGCTACCTGCGTAACCCGAAGTTCAAAACTCCTGAGGGCGACATGCACGCGTCAGCTGACCTGACCGGCCAGGCCAACCACCTCGGCGTCACGATTCAGGCAGACATCATCAAGCAAAAACTGCCCGAACGAAACGGCGGTTACAAAGCAGTCGAAGCCGCGTCGGGAGGTTCCTACGGCAAGACGAGCAAGCTCGTGTACGAGAAACTCACGACCGACAATCCGATCGACCTGGTGCGTTACCAGGTGGCCAACTGCTTCATGGGCCGATGCGGTTTGATCAACTCCGGTGGTGAGTCGAAGGGCGCGAGCGACCTGGCCGAGGCAGTCCGAACGGCCGTCATCAACAAGCGCGGCGGGGGCATGGGACTCATCTCCGGCCGCAAAGCGTTCCAGCGTCCGATGAGTGAAGGCGTCCAACTGCTGAACGCCATCCAGGACGTGTACCTGTCCGACGAAATCACCGTCGCTTAAATCCCAAATCCGTGTATCCCTCGTATATCCGGGGATACACGGATAAATCCCTCTTGCGATCTGAACAGCCAAACGACCGTGACGTCGAGCTCCTGAAGGCCATCGCCGCGAAAGATGATGGCGCCCTGGGACGACTCTACGACGGCTACCGTCTAATCCTGTTTGGCGTCCTGATGCGTATATTGAATAACCGCGAGGAGGCGGAAGACGTTCTCCAGGAAGTGTTTCTTCAGGTTTGGCGGCGCGCGGGAGACTTCGACGAGAATCGTGGCCGGCCGTTCACGTGGCTGGTGACGCTGGCTCGCAGCCGCGGCATCGATCGCTTGAGGTCGCTGGCGTCGCGCGAACGAGTGGCGATGGCCGGTGCGAATGAGGCATCTGAGGAAGTGTCCGACGCGGCCACGGACGCGATCCGCTCGGAACAACGAGGTGTGGTGAACGATGCGCTGTCGCAGCTCCCCGAGGATCAGAAGCGTCCATTGATGCTCGCA
>DATJKO010000063.1:0-5251 GCA_035491355.1 Pyrinomonadaceae bacterium | reverse complement strand
TTCCTTCTCTTCGCATGCGTTACAACTGCTGCCGACGGCTACGTAGATCTTTCCGTTGTCACCGACGACGATAGTGCGTGTGAGATGCCAGCCCCCGTACTTGTATCCCAAACCATAATCAGGAAACGTTGCCAGCACTTCCGGCTCGTCTGAAGGTGCTTCGCTGCCCGCTTCATAGCGATAGCGAAAAAGTCGATCGGTCAGCGCGAGATAGAACCAGTTCGTGCCCGATTTGTCGGTGTAAAAAGCGACGCTGTTTGGGTTACGCAGGCCGGTGAGATATTTCGTCAGCTTCTTGAACTGCCGCGTCGCGGGATCGAAGTCTTCCAGAATGTAGACCACGCCGCGTTTGTTGTCGGAGAGGTTGTACATGTCCGTGACGAAGATGCGATCGTCCGGACTGCGCGCCATGAAGCGTACGCGCTTGAGACCTTGCGCAGCGATACTGATGCCGAAGCCGTCCGGAAGGTCCAGATCGAATGACTTCCCGTTGGCGAGTGTGATGTGGTGCGTAGCGGCGAGTAATACCTGGCAGCTCGCGAGGGCGATAAAAACAGCAGTCAGGGCGCGTTTCACGCGGGAGAAATTAACACAATTATCCGATCCCATGTCAGGCCGGCCTTCAGTCGGCCCGACAGGAATCGGCTTACCACGCGTCATACGCACGCTTTCACCGACGCGTGGGCTAAGATCGGTGGGGCTAAGATCGTACGACTCGTTCAAAAAGTCGTTGTTGAAAGAACACGCGAGCCTGGAAATTATTCCCGGGAATTTTTTGGACGTTAAAGTGTTACTCTAGAATAGCTCCCCGAATGGAAGACAACATGGACAGCGTTGCTGGCGATACGCTAAATCAGGCGGCACTTGCGCACATCGATGCGTTGTTTGGTTATGCCATGACGCTGGCCCGCGACGCGGCTGAAGCTGAGGACTTAGTCCAGGAGACTTATTTGAAAGCGACGGGCGCCGCGAACCAGCCGCCGGCTGGCAGCAACTTGAAGGCCTGGTTGTTTGTTATTATGCGAAATGCGTGGCTCAACCACGTGCGTCACGATCAGAGCGGCCCACGGTTTGTGGAACTCGAAACAAATGAACAGATGGACGACTCGGGTGGAAATCCGCACGTTGTTTATTTAAGAAAGTTGGAACAGAAACAGGTGCGCGAAGCGATCGAAAAACTGCCGCAAGCGTACCGAGAAATTGTTGTTTTGCGAGATATTGAAGGATTCACTTATCAGGAGATTGCGATGGTGTTGGACTGTCCCGCCGGTACGGTGATGTCGCGTCTGGGGCGAGCTCGGGCAAAGTTGCGAGCCTCGCTGGCGACGTGGCAACGGATCAGCCGCGCCCGTGCAGTTTAGAAATTACTAATGAAAATTTGCGAAGACACTTGTAAACGTTTGAATCTGTATCTCGATAACGAGTTGCAGGGCGATGAGCGTGCGGCCGTTGAGGCTCACTTGCAGGAATGTGGATCATGCGCGTCGGTTTTCAAGCGCGAACTCTCGTTTATTAATGCGATTAGAGAATGCGGACCGATGCATGTTGCGCCGCCGGCACTACGCGCCAAGGTGCAAGAGACGGTGAATGGAGCCGGACCCAAGCCGGTTCCGGCTAAACGCATCGTTTCGAAAGCACAGGTCAGGTTGGGACTCGCGATTGCCGCGACTCTACTAATGCTGCTGTCGCCGATCTTGATCTGGCGCGTGATGAATCGTTCGCCTCAGTCAGCGGCATCGAGTTTCGCGTTGATGGCGGCCGAGACCCATTTGCGACATTCGCGCGGACAGTTGCCGTTGGAGGTTGAATCAGGCGCGCCGCAGCGCATCTCGGAATGGTTCGCCAACAAAGTCAACTTCAGCGTCAAGCTGCCGAACTATCAGGAGTCGTCAGGGCAGGAGAAGCTTTACACGCTGGAGGGGGCCCGGCTGGTTGGTTACAAAGAGGACTACGCCGCGTATGTGTCGTATAGCATGAACTCGCGGCCGATCAGTTTGGTGATCACGTCTGACTCCGTGGCCCACCCGTCAGGTGGCGAAGAGATCGACGCGCGCGGGTTGAAGTTTCACTACAACGCGATTGATGGCTTGAAAGTGCTGACGTGGTCGGATCGCGGTCTCACCTACGCGCTCGTCTCCGATCTCGAGGAACGCGGGCAGCAGTCGTGCATCGTCTGCCACCAGGGAACGAAGGATCAGGACCTCATCGAGCCTTTAAAACTACATTAATTGCGCAGTTTCGATAGTGTCGCAGTTTGAAGTTTCTGAGGATCCTCGGCGTCTCTGCGTTGAAACAACCTTTTAACGCAGAGTGCGCAGAGGATGCGCAGAGGACCGCAGAGAAAGACCTTCAAATTGAGGCATCACGGACTGTTCAAAGAGCTGGTTCCTCGATCAAAGCGCCTTGAGCGTTAGGTTTGCCGCGAGTACATCTTGATAACGCGCTCGATGGCGAGCCGGCAGACATGGCAGAACCTGTCGGTGCGCGTGAACATGATGCAGTCGATCTCGGGGCGGTAGTAGCCACGTGCTTCGTAGTTCGCGCCCTCGAACGCGCCGACCTGTCCGACGTGCTTCTCAGCCGCAAACATCTTCTTCTCGTGCGCCAACTCTTCGCGGAACAGCGCCTCCATCTCTTCTTCAGGCCGTTTGTCTTTGCGCAACTGCACGCGCCGTTTCTGAATCTCGCGTGAGTAGGCCTCAAACTCTTCCTTGTTCCACGGCGTCGGAATCGGTGTGACGTTGGCAAACGGTGAGGCCAGTGAACGCCACTTCAGAGTGCTAACGTCGAGCAGCGCGGTGACGTTCGGTTCCCACGGCTCGACGCGATCTGTAGACGGCGCGTACGCAACCGACGACGTGTAATACTCATCCGCCAATCCCGCGAAGTGGTGACCAAACTCATGCACGAAGACGTAGTTGGAGAACGCATTGTCAGACGCGACCGTGCTGTAGAGATTGAAAATACCACCGCCGCCGTAGGTGCGATTATTGACGAGCACTTCAATGAACTCGTAAGGCGCGTGTTGCGCGACCTCTCGCAACGAGCGGTTATCAAATGTCAGTACGTATCTTTCCGAACCAAACGCATCGTAAGTCGCACCGATCGGGTTGTTGCGATAAACGCCGGTCGAGGGACGTGAGATACCTGACTCGGCAGCCGGCGGTGACATGGCCCAGACATTAAAATCCTTGCGATGTTCTTTGAACGGCGACGTCGAGAACAGCACTTCGGTCATGCGCCGTGCATCCGCTTCAAACTTCTTTGCTTCCGCCGCGGTGTAGCCATCACCGAGGATCAGGAAGTCGACCTTTGTTTCCGGCTCACCTGTTTTCTGAAGCGTGAGCAGCGGCGCGGGTGCGACACGCTTCGAGCGATCGATAAACATGTCGTTCGGAGAGAGCTTCGTCTGCCAGATCTCCTTGAAGGCATTCTTCGCATCGCGCTTCTTCAAGACGATGATGACCGGTGACTGCGGAGCAGGGAAGCGCAGCGACTCCTGGAAGGTTCGCTTCATCGTTTTTGCTTCGTCCGTGGTTTCCCACTCGCCGTAGATCGATGCGAACCCGCGCGAGTACACGATCTGGTTCGTCGTAGAATCCCGAACTTCGAAGAAGTACTTGCCGAGGTTCGACGTGTCTTGCGTCTGCTTCGGATCGCCCGGCCAGGGCAGCGTCTCGATCACGATGCGGTCGACGCTGAAGACTTCCGAGGTCGCGTCCCCGGTGTGGTAATAGTCGAGACGCATGGTCTCGGTCGCATTGGCGGTGGCCAGAAACAGGAAGAGGGCGAAGCAGGCCGTTATTAGTCTCGTCATAGGGCGCATCATACAAATGAAGACAGATCTGTGTCATCCGCGCTAAACTGTTGCCACTTATGGCAAGTGTCCTCGAGATCATCCCGCTCGGCGGTATCGGCGAGTTCGGAATGAATTGCATGGCTGTGCGCTACGGCGACGAGATGTTGATTCTCGACGCCGGCATGGGCTTTCCGGAAGAATCCGCTTACGGCGTCGACGTTTCGATCCCGAATTTCAACGTCCTCGACGAGTATAAGGACGAAATCACCGCGATCGTTCTGACGCACGGTCACGAAGATCATCTGGGCGCGCTGCCCTATCTCCATAAGAAGTTCAACGTCCCCGTTTACTGTTCACACTTCACCGCCGGTTTAGCCGAAAGCAAACTCGAGGAGCACGATCTACTCGGCGACGTGCTGCTTCATCGAGTCGAACCGCGTGACGTTGTCGATATTGGATCCTTCAGCGTTGAGTTCATCCGCGTGTCGCATTCGCTCGTCGACTGTTTCTCGCTTGGTATCAAGACGCCGGTCGGCACGATCATCCACACCGGCGATTACAAAGTGGACGAGACGCCTGTGATCGGCGAACCGATCGATCTGCGTTCGTTTCGCCGGTACGGCCAAGACGGCGTACTCGCGCTGCTCTCCGACTCTACGAATGCGACAGTGCCTGGTCGGACACCGTCTGAGCGCGCGGTGATCCCCGCGTTCGAAGAGATCTTCTCGGAAGCAAAGGGGCGGATCATCGTCGCCGCGTTTGCCTCGTCGATTCATCGTTTGCAGATCGTGCTCGACGTGGCCCAACAGTTTAATCGTCATGTTTGTGTGCTTGGTCGCTCGATGCAGAAGAACGTCGAGGTCGCGGACCGGCTTGGTTATCTCGACATTCCCGATGGTCTGATCGTGTCGCTCAACCAGGCAAAGATGATGAGCGACGATGAGATCGTGTTTCTTGTTACCGGTTCTCAGGGCGAAGCGCGCGCGGCGCTTTCGCAGATGGCGACGCAGAGTTACAAGGGACTGATGATTGAGGAAGGCGACACGGTCGTGCTTTCGGCGCGCATCATTCCGGGTAACGAGCGTCTGATTTCGCGCATGATCGGATTCATCTACAAGCGCGGGGCCAACATCATCGAAGAGAAGCGGCGCCTCGTGCATGTCAGCGGTCATGCTTCGCAGGAAGACATTCGCATCATGACTGAAGCCGTGCGTCCGAAGTTTGTGGTTCCGATTCACGGTGAATACCGGATGCTGTTTCGGCACAAAGAGTTTGTCAAAAACCACCTGGGCTATGCGGAAGAGAACATCATTCTGATCGAGAACGGCGACGTGCTCGAGCTCGACGGCGAACGTGCTGCGGTGATCGACAAACGTGAGATTGGTCGCATCTTCATCGATGAGACTGGCTTCAAGGAAATCGACAGTGAGACTGTTCGTGAGCGCAAGCAAC
>DATJKO010000062.1:0-3698 GCA_035491355.1 Pyrinomonadaceae bacterium | reverse complement strand
CGAACCAGTCGCCCGCCGTCTCGGCGAGGATCGACGGTGCGAAGGGCCGGAAGTGCTCGCGGTGCTTGATGCGCGCGTTGAGGATGTCCTTCATGTCGTGGCGGCGCGGGTCGACGACGATCGAGCGGTTGCCGAGCGCGCGTGGTCCAAACTCCATTTGTCCCTGGAACCAGCCGACCACGAGTCCGGCAGCGATGTCCTGCGCTGCTCGTTTCGTTACTTCTGCATCAGTGTAAGTTTCGAAGGATAGTTTTGCTCTCAGCAAAGCTGCGCGGATCTCGTCGTTGGAAAACTGTGGTCCGCTGTAGGCGCTGAGCATGTGTTCGCGCTTGCGCGTGATTTCGTAACAGACCCCGATCGCCGTACCGCTATCGCCCGCCGCCGGTTGCACGAACACGCGTCGAAACGGTGTGTGCAGGAGTATCTTTCCGTTCATCACCGAGTTGTAAGCCACGCCGCCGGCGAGTCCGAGATCTGTCAGTGCCGTTTGTTCGTGCAAACGAGTGAGGACGTGGAACGCAACCTCTTCCAGACGAAGTTGCAGACTTGCAGCGATGTCGCGTTCACGATCGGTGAGTGCGGCGCCCGGGCCTCGCACTGGACCAAACGTCTCGGCGAAGCGGTCCGAGTAGATGCGGCCGATGACGGGAGAACCGTTGTCCCAGGTCATCTCGACTCCTTCTGCGTGATGGCGAAAGTAATCAAGATTCAAACGAAACTGACCGTTCTCGTCGGTGCGGACGATCTCGCGAAACTGCTCGATGTAGCGCGGCTTGCCGTACGGCGCGAGGCCCATCACCTTTCCCTCGTCGCCGTAATGAGGAAAACCGAGAAACTGCGTCGTGGCCGTGTAGACGATGCCGATCGAATGCGGGTACTCAACCTGACCGAGTATTTCGATGTCGTTGTTTTGCCCGATGCCCCACATCGTGGAGATGAAGTCGCCGAAGCCGTCGATCGACAACAGCGCCGCACGTTCAAACGGTGAGACGTAGAAACAGCTGGCGAGATGCGCGCGGTGATGTTCGACGTTGTGAAACTGCGCGCGAATGCTGCTCTTCGGAACGTTGAAAAAGCGGGCTAGTTCTGACTTCAGGTCGCGAATCTTCGCGGCGTTGCCCAACCGGTCTTTGATCTGATTGATTAAACCCGCGGTGGACGCCTGTTTCGCCGCTCGCGACGCCGCGAACAACACTTTCTTGTGCAAGTGGGCCGACGGATCGCGCGAGATGCCGATGTGGTCGAGGTCTTCGAGGCTGATTCCCGCAGTGTCGAGACAGTAACGAATCGACTGCTCGGGAAATCCGGCGCAATGTTTGACCCGATTGAAGCGTTCCTCTTCGACGGCGGCGATCAGCTTGCCGTCGTGAACGAGTGCCGCCGCAGCGTCGCCGTGATACGCGTTGATACCGAGAACGTACATCAGTTACTACGACGGTTTTCGATCAAATAAAGCGAGAGCATTAATTCCGCGACGGTTCGTTGGAATGCGTAGTAGAACCCGGCCCAGCCGTCGAAGATGCCGGCGCGTACGACGAGGCAATAGAACAGCGCGAGTGGCGGAACGACGAGCGGCCAGCGGCGCATGCGATCGATGAAGCTGAGTTCTGCAGGATTCGCCGCGCGTAGTTTTTGTGCTTCGAGTTTGGTATAGCGCTTCTGTGACTCGAACCAGCGGGAAAGCGTCTTGCGATCGTCGTGCAGAATCGGCGAGCGCAGATCTTCGATGCGGCCCTTCAGGGAGACTCGTTGTGTGTGTCCGTCCTGGATGTAGTTTGCGTCAGCGGCGCGGTAAAGCACCGTGACGGGTGGGTAGACGCCGCTATGCAGTCGCTTTCCGGCAATGCAGTAGATGAAACTTGCGCGATAGCCGTCCGTTTCCGCCGCGGGCTCCAAGCTTCGCAGTTCGCTTACGAGATCGGCCGTGATTATGTAATCGGCATCGAGCGCGAGCACCCATTGCGTGCCGATTCCCGTCTCTTTTAGTCCGAAGTTCCACTGGTTGCGATGACAGTCGAATGCACGCCGGACGACGCGAACGTTCGGGAATGTCGTAGCGATTTGCGCGGTGTCGTCGGTGCTGTAGCTATCTAAGACAACGATCTCGCTGGCCCAACGGAGGCTCTCGAGGGTGCGCGCGATGTTCGGCGCTTCGTTGTACGTGAGAATGAGTGGAGTGATCTGGTCGAGCATCTATGCCGGTTTGCGAGCGTGGCAGATCATGTTTTTCCAGAGCCACGGTGCGCGTCCGTAGAATTCGAAACTCAGGTCTGCGAAGGAGTGCGCGGCCATCAACTGCGATAATGTGCGAACGCTGAAGAATTTGATGTGACCGCCGTCGTGCAACGCAGAAAAATGCGAATCCATGCGTCCGGTGATCGCGATTGCCAGGTTTTTTAGATAACCGTGATAGGGCGTGCCGATCAGCAAGTGACCCTGCGGCTTCAGGAGCGAAAACGCTGCTTCGAGCAAGTCAGAAGGGCGATAGAGATGTTCGATGACGTCGCTCGATACTACCAGGTCAAACGTTTGCAGTTGTAGTTGTGCAAGGTCGTCGGTAATTAGGCCTTGGATGAAGTGGACGTTTGGATAAGCCCTTTTCGCGATGCTGATGCCGCTGCGCGACGCGTCGATGCCGGTCACTTCGTAGCCATGTGCTGCCAATCGACCCGCGATGTGGCCGTTCCCGCAGCCGAGATCGCAGATCGTGCGCACGCCGTCGAGCTGCTTTACGAGCGTCACAAACACCTCGGTCAGCTTCTCGCCGGACTCGCCATTGCCCGCGGCCTCAGCCTGCCACTCAAACTCAGTGTATGCGGGCGTGGCCATTCTTTATCTCAGTGTAAAGCTCACTCAAATCCGTGGCGACTCGCTCCCATGAATAACTCTGTGAGAGCAACTTCCCTGCTCGACCGCGCGTCGCCAACTCGTCCGGGTCGTGCAGCGCATCAGCCAGCGCTGCGGCTAGCGCGTCCGTTTCGACCGGCGCAATCCAACCCGCACCTGCGGTTTCGATCTCATGCGCCAGATTCACGTGCGGGCTCACCAGCACGGGAACCGCGCGCGCCAGCGCTTCCATCACGCACAACCCAAAGTTTTCCTGGAACGACGGCAGCGCAAGCAGTGAAGCGTTGCGCAGCATCGCTTCTTTTTGTTCCCCGTCGAGCCAACCGGCAAAGACAATCTTCTCTCGTGCAGCTTCCGCTCTTCTCTTGAGCAACTCCACATGGCCGGCTGGTCCATCACCGGCGATCACGAGTCGCCAACGATCGAAACCTGGCCGCTGTGAGAGTGTCGCAAACGCGTCGATCAGGACGTCGATCCCCTTCTTAAAATGAAGACGCGACAGCACGAGCACATACGGATCATTCGCTCGCGAACCATTCGTTGAATTGGGAACGGCGTTGATGCCAAGCGGGATCACTTGCCCGTGATTCACACCGAGCAAACTCTCCGTCGCCGCTTGCTCTGTTTGCGACGTGTAGTGGACCGCTGCCGCTTTGCTCAGCATCGTCTCACCTGCGAGCGACCAGAAGAGCCGCTTGCGCCAGGGCTTCTGTTTCATGCTCCACGGATCGAGCGTGCCGAGCGGTCTGATGATGTATGGCACGCGTGCCCGCCGAAATGCGCGCGTGGCTGCGACTGAGGCATGATTGAAAACGGCGTGAACGTGACCGACATCGAACTGACTAACATTC
>DATJKO010000061.1:0-12255 GCA_035491355.1 Pyrinomonadaceae bacterium | reverse complement strand
CGTTCCCGGTTGCGGGCGATGAGATCGGGAACGATGTCGGCGCCGATGTACTGCTCGAGACCGAGATCGGTGTCTTTCATCCAATTGAAATCGCCGCACGGTGCGTCGAGCAGGGTGCGCGCGCCGATGTCTCGAAGCAGTAGCGGTAATTCCTCGCGCAGTTTCGTGGTGCGCATCAAACTCGAGCCCGGGCCCGATACCGACTCATCGTCTCCCCACCGGTTCTCTTCATAAAACGGCGCAAAGGTAGCCTGCATGTGGGCTTTCGGCAGCACTACTCGACGTGCAAGTTTTTCGGCTGAGCGGGCAAATGTTTTGAGTCTTCGCGGCATAAGACCAACGCAAACAATTCTACCGAACGTTGACGCTTCGTAGTAAACTGCTTCGACGATTTGCCCGGAGAGTTCGAGCACGCAGGAGGCTTACGGTTTGAAAAACAAGTTGCGCTTTACGTGTACCTTCATGTTGTTTCTTCTGGTCGCGGTTTCGGCCTCCATGGTGAACACGACTGCGACGCAGGACCAACCAACCATCGCCAAAGACTCCATCCAGATCACGGCGTTCACCCTCAACGTTTACAAAGGCAATTTTGACGTGTGGAGTTGGGTGCCCACGATGAAGTTCCGCGTCAACGGACCAATCGCCAGCGGCAGTCAGCTCTACGTGCAGTACACGCTGCCCACTGGCCCATGGGTCAAGTTTGACTGCGATACCAGCAACATCGAAAAAGGGTACTGGTGGAAGACGGATTGCGGCGGCCGGCAAATTGACGAAAAAGAAGGCAGCCTCTACACCGGCCCGGTCAATTTCACGATCAAGATGCGGAACGAACTTCAAGGGACGGACACCACGATGTTCACCGGCAAGATGAAGGTCGGAAAGCACCTTTCCAACGAGCACGGACCGAAAGCAGTGAACAAGTTCGTCTACTACGTGGACCACGACTGGAACCTCCCGATCGGTTATGTATACCTGACGGCCGCTGACGTCTACGGGTGGAAGATGCCTGACTTTCACGTGGCGTTCTGGGTCCGCGGCGACGCGTACAAATTTGATCCGCATCTTTTCTACCAGGGCAAAGAAGTCGGCAAGAAATTCTACGAAGGCACCGAAGTGGGCGCAGCTGGCTGTGAGGCAGAAGTCGAAAACAACACGACCCACTATGTGGTGGAGACAGTGCTGCAAAAGGCCAAGTGGGCTCGCATCGAATGCGATTTTCCGAATATCAAGGGCAGCAACACCACTGGCGAAGCCCCGGGTATGTTTGGCGAGATGTTTACGCTTGCGAACAATCCGGGCGAGTACGAGTTCAAGGTGCTTTGGAACAACAAACTTGCGCGGTCGATCAAGTTCACCGTCCAGCCGGGCGGAAAGTTCGACAACGGCATCGCCACCAGCAATCAACTGGGGAGCGATCGCGTGATCGTCCCGGTGACGATCATCGGCGATCAGGACGGTCCATGGAACAAGACCGCGTGGCAGTCAGAAGCGTTTTACGGCAATCCGTTAAAGGGATTTGCTGCGTTACCGTGACATGGAAACGATTGTCTCAACTTTAGGTCAACGACGTCCGCCCCACTTCCGTGAAGAAGTGGCGAACAGCATCAGTCACGGGTTGGCGTTGATACTCGCGATCGCCGGACTGCCGTTGTTGTTGTTTTCAGCTGCGCGGGTTGGCAGCACGCAGTTCACGATCGGCGCCGCGGTTTTTGGCGCGTCGATTATTGTTCTGTATCTCGCTTCGACCCTTTACCACTCGGTAACACATGAACGAGCGAAGCAGTTCTTTCGTCACGTCGATCACTGCGCGATCTTTCTCTTGATTGCCGGATCGTACACGCCATTCACGTTAGGCGTGCTGCGTGGTCCGTGGGGCTGGACGTTGCTGGCGATCGTTTGGGCGCTCGCAGTGGCGGGGATCTCGATGAAACTCATCGCCGGTCACCGCCACTGGTGGCTTTCCATGGTGCTGTACGTCGTGATGGGATGGTTGGCCATCGTCGCGATCAAACCGATCCTCACGCTCGTTCCGCTGCCGGGAATTCTGTTGATCCTGGCAGGCGGGATCGCTTACTCAGGCGGCTTAATCTTCTTCGCCGCTCATCGACTTCGTTACAACCATTTCATCTGGCACCTCTTCGTCATGGCCGGCACGGTCTGTCACTACCTCGCCGTTATCTGGTACGGCCACTCTGCGATCTAATCCGCGTTATCTCGCTTTGTAGTTGAACGAGATCTTTGTCTCCTCATCCATTACGAGTGTGCGCACGAAGCGATAAGAGCGGCCGCTCTTCGGCACATCGATGCGGACGGGAAGTATTCCGGCGACGCGTTTTTGCAGGTTCGCGACGTTAGCCGACGGCGTCGATAATTGCTGCGCACGGTTGTGTCTGATCTGATCGTCCATGCGGGTTAAACCGTCGACCGTCATGTTGTTGCCGGTGACGGTAACAACCTCCGACACGGCGCCGATTTCAAGTGTCGTCCCAATAACTTCCGGTTGCGACGACCCGAGATTCAATTCCTGATTCGTTGTTTTGAAACCCGATGAGTCAACGCTAACTCGCGTCGGCCCAGGCAGTGCGTTGGCAATGACCCAACGACCATCGGCATCAGACTGAGTGGACCACTTGGCGCCGGTTTGCTTGTTGACGGCGGTAATGTTGGCATGAGGAATGGAAGCACCGTTCGCATCGACGACAATGCCGCCGATCTGCCCGGGTCTCAAGTTGCTGATGTCGATTTCGTTCTGAATCGGCGAACTAACAATGACCTCTTCCTCGGCGGTGTTCGCCGCGATCATGTCCAGCGTCGCGGCGGGCAGGTACTCAGCAGCGAGCGCGTTGCCGCCAAACTGTTTCACGTCCAAACGATCGGGCAGCGAAACTTCCCAGGTTAAGAGATTGATCGGGATGTCGAGTTTCGGTAGTCCCATGTCGTACGCGCCGCTCTTCGCGAATCGCGATCCGGAGCTCTGGTAAACGAACGACACGGTGTAAGCGCGTGAAGAGTCGAGACCCGCACGGAGCAGCGGCACGCGACTACCATCGGGACCTTGCACCGGCTTCACGCGTTCGCCTTCGACTTCGGTTGAGAGGAGCGATGCGCCTGGCGGCAATTCAACCTTGATGAACTGCTGCGCATGATTGCGAACGCGCAGTGTCACTTCGGTCAACGACTTTCCTTCCACGTTCGCGAGCGTTGTGACAGTCGCACGCTCGGCGACCGCCGACAGGATGTTTGCGTCGGGAAACTGCGTCCATTCAAGATTCAGTTTTGGCGTATCGATCGCGCGGCGGTTGTAACGAAATGCAGCCTGCAGTGGAAAGTGCGACAACGACCGCGTGATCGCGGCAGCTTCGCGTACGTCCATACGACGCAAGCCGCCGGACTCCTTCGCGACCAACTCCATCGCGCCGATTCCTTCCACCAACAACTCACCGGTCTCGCGTTGCGCATCGGCAATGGCGAGGAGCGGCGCTTCAACTTTGCTTTCGTGATTGCTGCGTTCGATGGCGACTAGAAACTGGTAGCTGCGTTTGCCCGGCTCGAAGACTTTGAGCGTCAGAGTTCCGTTAGTGACCTCGGCAGATTCGAGCGCCGTGCCTGACGCCGCCGTCAGTTCATAACCGTCGGGTAGTGCCATCTTAAACTCAGCAGCCTCGCCCTGGATCACAGTCAGATCGCAATACGCAGTAATGCGCAGCTGTGAATCGCCAACGGAGACCACAGTCTTTACATCAGATAGGAAACGCACTTCTCGTTGTGCGAGCGGCGCCGCCGCTTCGCGCGTGGTCCACCAAACGCGCGCCGGTTTCCCAGGCTCGAGCGCTGCCTCGACAACCGTGTTTCCATTCTCGGACTTGAGACTTGTAACCAGACCAGGCTCGACGCGAACGTTCGCGTGATTTCCCGGGAGCTCCAGCGTCAACAACGAACTGCTCGCCAGCGGAACAGGCAAAATAAACGACGCGCGACCGGCATCGATCGTCAAACCTGACGCGACACCGAGCGACACCGCGAACGGGCCTGGCCCGCTGAGTATCGCGGCATGGGCGGCGCCTTCCTGGAGCAGCGGCAACGGGTTCCCCGACTGTTTCGCTTCGAGAATCGTGAGTCCGGTAGTCAGTGGCGCTTTCACGCTTCCGCTTTCGAGCAATGAACCGTCGATGGTGACCGTACCCACCAGCGTTTGCTCGATGAGCTTCAGTTTGAACGCAGCGCGCGAAAGAACGAAAGGCTGTGGCGCCGCATCGGCGGGTCTTGGCTGGCGTGTAGCGAGATCGACGAGACGGTTGTATTCAGCAAGTGAAAGCGTCACGGTCCCGGTGCTGCCCGGCGCGGGCAGAGCGGCATCGACGGCTGAATTCCGTTGTTGACCGTAGGTCGTAATCGTCAGGAGCAGGATCAAAATCACAGCTGCTTTCATCGCTCGCCTCTCTTTCTGTCACGGGCAAAATCAAACTCGATAGCGGGTATCTGGTTCTCGCTGGTCAGCTCCGACATGAGAAAGATCGAAGGACCAAAGTGCGGAAAGGTGAAGCGCAACGGAAGATTGCGCGCGGGCCTGGCGCTCTGTTTCGTGTTCGGCAGTTTCGAAACGAGTTGTTTCGCTACTTCCGTTTGTTCTTCTGCGGAACCTTGCGAAGTGCTCGCGTAATAAACGACCGGATTGGCAAGAAGAGGCTGAGACTCCGCGTTCTCGTAAGGAGCGACACGAAAATTTCCCGGCACCGCCGACAAGCGAAACAGTGGTGGATGATGCACCAACAAACGCGATTTCGAGATCGGAAGATCGACTGAGATGAGCGTCAGTCGCGTGCGTCCTTTGTCGGCCCACGAAGGGGATCGATCGAGATAAGAGAGTTCGACGACAAACGCGGGCGCCTCTTCGCCGGTGCGCGATTTTTCGAGTGGCAGTAACAACGATCCATCTGCGCCGCGTCCGGGTCGTATCGGACGACCCGCAACGGTCGCACTCCACAACACAGCCGTCGCCGGCAGGTTGAGCTTCAAAAAGTTTCGCTGGTTGTTGCGGACGGCGAAGCGCGACTGGACCAGCACCTTTCCATCGGGTGCGATCAGCGCGTTGTATTCGGCTTCGTCGATGTTTGCGGCGAGCACAGCCTGCGGTGTGTAACGGGCCACGGTCAGTGACAAACTGCGCGCGTTCTGTCCGGCGGTTGGCAGCAGTCGAAACGCGATCAGCGACGGCGACGTGCGGCTCGATATCAGATGGGCCAGCTCACCGGCTTCCGCTTCTTCGAGTCCGGTGGCGCGTCGCTCTTTGATTTCGCCTGCGCCCAGCACTTCGACTGCCACACCGCCCGTTTCACGTTCAGCCGCAGGCAAACGAATTAGCGGAACGTCTACCTTGCCGTCGCGTGGCAGACGCAGCTCGCCAGTTACCATAAACCGCGTGGTATTGGTGACCGGTTCAATGAACGTCACCTTCAGTTCGCGATTGGTTACATCCCAGTCAGCAACCATCGCTCCCGAGACCTGGTTGACGTTGAATTGATCCGGCAGTTGAACGATCGCGTTAAGCGCCAGTCCCTGAACCACTTCGAGTTGCACTTCAGCGTTGACTTGAGTCACGTCTTCGCCGAGTCCGACCACTTGCGTGACGGCCCCGCGAAGTCGCAGCGGCTGATTGGCTCGCGCGTCGTCGACACGTCGTCGCCATGCGAAGCTCAGTGGCTCACCGCCTTTGCCGTTTGCTTTCCAACGACTTCCGGTCGGCGCTTCCGAGTGTTCCAGCAATAGACCTCCAGTGACGCGCACGTCGACGCCTTGTCGCATCAACTCCACGGTTGCTTGCGAGACAGCGGAGTTGCTGACCGGAAGATGGAGAATGTTTGTGCCCGCTACTGTCGTCACCGGCGCGACGATCTTCAACGTCAACACCGATCGTCCGGGTTTGGACAACAACAGATCCAGGCCACCTGGTCCTTTTTCTTTTGGGCGAGTGACGAGGTTGACTGGCCGGCCGTCGAGTTGTGCATCGCGCACGATCAACCCTTCCGGCATAGGCACGCGCACCCAACCATGCTTGATGACGTCGACGGTGAGTCGTGCTTCGCCGGAAGCAAGGTCGCCATCGATCTTGAGATCGTAGTCGATGCGACTGAGTGTGGCCTCGACGGGTGGTAGCGATGGTTCGGGATCGGTTGGGACAGCAGCGCGTTTGAGTGCGTTGTATTCACTTACCGGGAGCACTACCCATCCGGGATTAGCCGTCGATGGGACTTGAGCTGAAACACGCACACTTAAAAGGACCAGTAGGAACAGACAAAGCGACGCAGTGAAACGCATTGTGATTCTCCTTTGCAGATCGGCGCGGCCTTGAAGACACACTTAGAGATGCACGGCGCAGATGAAACCGCCGCAAGTGATCAATTCCGCACTATGTTTCGAGTCGAGACCGTGAGGCGTGGGCCCTGTTTATTTGTCATTTGTCCTTTGACATTTTCATTTGTCATTGAACTTTCAAAATGACAAACGACCAATGACAAGTGACAAATGACAAATGATCCGAGCCTATGATGCAGTGGGGTTGTACGGAGTTGGATTAGGCGGTCCGATCCGTGTTAGGCCGCTACGGATCGGACCTTGTGGGGGAGGATGTTTACGAGTGGATCCAGAAGGCGCTCTCGGCGTAGTCGTTCGACTTCCACCAATTCATTCCGCCGTTACCGTAGCGGAAGTTATGACGACCCGCCTGGCTCTGCAATGGCGCGATCACTTCACCGGCAGCATTACGTTTCGCTGAGAGGTCGCCCGTTTCCGGAACAACCACCGCCACGTGTCCTGAACGATGCTCATTCTTTTGGCGGGCGATGATTAGACCAATTGCGCCCTGGTTCACTTCCTGTTGCAACTTCGTCAGATCGCCTGTCTGGCGCCAGCCGAACCGCATACCGAAATCACGCAGCCAGCGAAACAGCATGTTCGCCCGCTGCTCGTCGATCGTAGCTTCTAATACAGGATCGACTGTCTTGCCCTGGGCCAACTTCTCGATCGCCGCTGCACTCCACCACACACGTGGGAAATAGACCCCCGCGAGTTGGCAGAAGTCGTGAGCGTAGACGTTGCAGAACGTAGCTTTCGGTTGTGGTTGATAGCGCGCATGGGCCGGCTTGTCGACTGCGAGATAGTCGACGATCGCGGCGATCTGCGAGCGCAGTTCTTCGGGCGTAGTGCCCGTGCGTGCAGGCGCATTTGGTTCGTTCAGCGAGAACGCTCCGGCGATGGCAGTTCGCTTGGTTACCGAGTTGTCCTTACGCGGCATGTTGACCGCAACGATGCCACTCGTTGGCGGCAGCGTCGCCGGTTGCGACACTGGAACTTCTGTTACGGCAGCTGCCGGCTTCAGGAAATCGGCGGAAGCGAAGCCGTGAAAGTGGGCACCGAGCAGGCTCGTCTCAACTTCAAGAAAGCCGTTGATCTTCTTGTCAGTGACCGCCTGCACGATGTGTCCATCGGGGAGACGCGCGATGACATTCGCATTGTCCTGGTCGATGCGCGCTTCGCTTCGCAGACGCAGCGGGTTTTCGCGGACGTCGACTTCGAATAACTTACCCGTTGCGTTCACCGGTGTCGCCGGGGGCACAGCGGCTGTTCCCGGCGCCGGCGTTGCAACTGCAGGCGCTCCTCCGTTGACTTGTACTGTCTGGGCCATGCGGATGAAGTCGAAGATCAGTTCGCCGTAGAATTTGTGGCCGTCGTGGTGACCTTGTTTGAGCCCTTTACTGTGCTTGAACTTTGCTGTTCCCATGTTGTAGCCGACGGCGACGAGGGCCATTTCGAGATCGGTGAGTTTGGTCTTGTTACCAAAGCCGATACCGGCTCGCGCGGTTTGCAACTCCTTGATCGCTTTCTGGAGGCAGTTGTCGAAATTCGTGTAATGTCTCTGAAGAAAGTAGTCAGGTTCGTTCTTGAAAAACTGAATGTCCAATTGAAAGATGCCGAACCCGTGGCAGAATTTGTTTTTCATCTTGGCTACGCCCTGGTAGCTGGGAATGAACTCCGCCATGTCGACGAGGGCTTTGCGAGCGATCTCGAACATTTGCGCACCGTTCGGTTGCGACTCGAGTTCCGCTCTACTACGGGGGAAGACGCTGCGGGCGTCGATGGAATCGCCGACGCACAGTTCGAGAATCCGATCGGTGGTGAGGTTCTTTTTGCGTAAGATGGGCCAGATCTCACCGGTCTCCTGGCAAGCCAGGGCGGTGAGCAGGTCGAGGGTGAATGGGGTGCCTTGCAGTGCGGGTTCAATCTTCTCGCCGAAGGTTTGTTTGAACCAGCGCATGTCTTCTTTCGTGGGCACGGGAGTCTCCTTTCGAGGTACGGTGACGTAAACGCCAGAGTCGATTCTACTGATCATGAAATCAGAGAACAAAATGTTTCAGGATAGATTTCGCGGATGAAATCCACCCGTAAACCGCGTGTCAAGATCTGTTGTATCGCCAGTGTTGCCGAAGCCTGGCTGGCGATCGAGCATGGCGCATCAGCGCTTGGGCTCGTTTCGGCGATGCCGAGTGGCCCGGGACCAATTTCCGAGACGCTGATCGCTGAAATCGCTGTGACTATCCCGCCCGGGATTAGTTCGTTTCTACTTACGTGTCGCCAGGATGCCGCGTCGATCATCGATCAGCAACGACGCCTGCGAGTGAACACGATTCAAATTTGCGATCGGCTGCCGGCCGGGACGCATCAAGAGTTGCGCGATGCGCTGCCCGGAGTTTCGCTGGTTCAGGTCGTTCACGTTACCGGGCCGGAAGCTGTTGACGAAGCGGTAGCGGTATCGCGTTTTGTTGACGCGGTGTTACTCGATTCCGGCAATCAATCGCTGGAGATCAAGGAACTCGGAGGAACAGGACGGACGCATGACTGGAGCTTGAGCCGCAAGATTAGGGAAGCGATTGACGTCCCGTTGTTTCTTGCGGGCGGCCTAAAACCTCACAACGTTGCCGACGCTATTCAGGAAGTAGAACCTTTCGGAATTGACGTTTGCAGCGGTCTGCGCACCAATGGCGCGCTCGACCGCCACAAACTGTCTGCTTTCTTTGCTGCGATCCGTGTTTAGAAAACGCGGATTGAACTCCGATATCTTTGTCTTTAGAGCGCAACGCCGTAAAACCGCAAGCCCAAAGCCGCAAAAGAAAGACGAAATAGAGTCTTTGCTCCGCATTTTGTTGCGATGCTGTTTCCCGCAAAGGCGCAAAGGCGCAAAGGAGAGACGAAGTAGAGTCTTTCCTCCGCATTCGTCGCAGATGCTGTTTTCGCAAAGCCCCAAAGACGCAAAGGAAAGAAGAAGTAGAGTCTTTCCTCCGCATTCGTTGCCGATGCTGTTTCCCGCAAAGGCGCAAAGACGCAAAGGGAAGAAGAAGTAGAGTCTTTCCTCCGCATTCGTCGCAGATGCTGTTTTCCCGCAAAGCCCCAAAGCCGCAAAGCCGAAAGTCCTAAAGCCTTTTGCTGCGGCTTTGCCGCCTCGATGTGAGGCGAGGCTCTGCCTCGCCGTTGTTTCGTATTTTGACGTTGGGGCTAGGCCCCTGGTTCGGGCTTCGCCCTCACTCTTGAGGCAAAGCCACTCCGGATTAAAAAGTAAACTTCACCGCCAGTTGTACCTGACGCGGATCGCCCACACCCTGACGCAGGAACCCGTCAAAGTTGAACAACCCTGGCGTGACTAACGGGTTGATGTTGTTTGCGTTGTTGAATGTATTGAACATCTCGACGACCGGGATGATCGCGTAACGCTCACCAAACCGGAACGGCCGCTGAATGCGCCAGTCAAACGAGAAGTACTGGTTGTCTTTGCGGTCGATGTTGCGGTTGGTTGCGGTGCGAGCGCCCGGAGTGATCGGCTGCGCCGTCCTTCCCTGCACGCGGAAGTTTCCTTCCAGTCCCCAACCGATTTCGATGAACGTAAAGAAGTTGAACTTATGACGAATGTCGCGATCGGAATACGCGTAGTCAAGCTGAAGGTTGTTGATATCAAAGGCGCGATCGGTAAACGGATCGCGTTCGTTCGAATCGTCGTCCTTGTCTTTCGCGTACGTGTAGTTCCACTCGAGCTGATAGCGCCTGCTGAACCGTTTGCGCATACCCACCGTGAACCCGTCGTAGACTGACTTGCCGACGGAGCTTGTCACCATCGTCTCGCCGAGGAACGGCGAGAAGAAGTTGTTGCGGTTGACGTTCAGGAACCGTGTCAGATGCACGCCCTTCGAGTGCGTGAAGTCGAGATACAGCGACCAGTCCGTCGCGATTTCCTGTTCGAATCCGACGTTCATCGTGTAGATGCGCGGGTTCTCGTAATCGCGACTAAACACGCGCACGCCACTGAAACAGGGAAACGGATTGGAACGGCCGCCATCGACGCACGGACTGACGGTTGACGGCGGCGTAACGACATTGGGCCACACCGGTCCGGGCACGCCTGACGAGATGATCGGTGTGTTCAGGAAGATCGTCTGCTGTTGCACGCCGTTCGTCGTGATGGAACCAACTTGCGACAGCATGTTTTGGCGCGCGTTGTAGATACCGGCGCTCGCGCGAATCACTGATTTGCCTTGTTTCGAAACGTCCCACGCGAAACCGAGTCGTGGCTGCCACTGGTTCTTCTGATCCGGCAACGTACCGTCGGACGGGAAACGCGGATCGTTCAGGAAGAGGCCGTACGCCGTGTTCTGCGGCGGGACAACCGGCTCCGGAAAGAGCTGTGCTTCGTAACGCAGACCGTAGTTGAGATTGAAGTTTGGTCATACTTTCCACGAGTCCTGCGCGAAGAAGGCGATGTCTTCGTTCGTAATCTTCGAGAAACCGGCCGCGTCAGTCGCTGGGCCAGTCAAACCCGCGCCCTGCAAGTAAAGCAGCAGCGGACCACCGTTCGCCGTTGTTCCGACCGGACAACTTGCCGGCGCAGTCACGAACGTGCCGTTTGAACAGCCGACAGTGTTTGGTCCAAAACCACCCGCGGCCGCCGGAGACGCATAACGCAGGAAGCCGGTGACGCTGTCGAAGATGTAGCGTCCGGTAAAGAACCCGCGAAACACCTGATCGTTTAGCGTGTGCAACCACTCGCCGCCGACTTTGATCGTGTGGTCGCCGGTGATGATCGAGAAGTTGTCTTTTACCTGCGTGCGCCATAGCAATTCATCGACGTTCGGTTCGAGGAAGAACGGGAACCCGAAGCGGAACGTGGTTGCGAAACCCATCGCCGTGTCGGCCGGAATGTTCGACGCGATCGCCGAGCGCGGACGATCTTCGCGCGAGTAGGAGAAGTGTGCCTCGTTCAACTTCGTCGGCGAGAGCGTACTGAAAAGGTTCGCGCGGATGACGTTGATCTTTGACGGACCTTCGATGCCGTTCGCCGATGTTCCGTAAGTGGCGACGTCGAATGTTTGATTCGTGTTCTTCGAATAGTCGAAGTTGTAAGAGACGTCGAGTTCGTTTGCATCGTTGAGTTTGAAACTGCCTTTGGCGAAGAGTGCCTGGTTATTGATCTGGTGTTTGATCGGCAGTCCTTCATTCTGGTTGCGTGTGTTGCTGAAGAAATTGATCAGCGCGAGACGCTGGCAGTCTTCGCTGCCGTTGATCAGCGCTTCGTTGGCGATGATCGTCGGAGCAGAAATGGGACACGGCGTGCCAATCGGTTCGCTGAGGTTCGCGCGCGACAGGTTTTCGTTAATACCCTCGAACGCGAAGAAGTAGAACGCGCGATCCTTTTTGATCGGGCCGCCGATGGTGAATCCGTTCTGCTCCCGGTGAAAGTCGTCAAGCTGTTTCCCGTCGGAAGTATTGGCGGTCAGTGCTTCGAGACGTTGGAAGTAGAACGCGCTCCCGTGAATGTCGTTAGTGCCCGACTTGGTGATCACGTTGATGATGCCGCTGGCCGTGCGACCAAACTCGGCACTTGCGCCGGTGGCCACAACCTGAAACTCTTTCACCGCTTCAAGCGTGATGTCGATGGCCGCGCGTTGCCCGCCAAGTTGCTCGCCGAAGAAGCCGTTGTTGTAGTCGCCACCGTCGAGACTGACGTTATTGAAAATTCCGCGTTGACCGGAGAAGTTGATTTCGTCGCCGTCGGGACCTTGCGTGATGCTCACGCCGGGCGTCAACGTGAGCAGGTCTTCAAACTTGCGACCGAGAATCGGTGTCGTGCTCACCGCGGTCTCGTTCAGTGTGGTGCTGACTTCGGTTTTGACCGTGTCGACAGTCGGCGTCGCAGTGACCGTCACTGTTTCGGCT
>DATJKO010000060.1:0-2728 GCA_035491355.1 Pyrinomonadaceae bacterium | reverse complement strand
ACTGCCATGCGCGCGTCTGCGAAGCGTTACAACGATGGACCCGCTGATGAAGATGAGTGGGGACTCGTCGGACTGCTTCACGATTTCGACTACGAGATGTTTCCGTCAGCGGACCAGCATCCGTTTACGGGCGCGAACATTCTTTGCGGGCGTGGTTATTCGGAACGCATCATTCGCGCGATCATGGGTCACGCAACGTACACTGGCGTGCCGCGCGACACCGACATGGCGCGCGCACTGTTTGCTACAGACGAGCTGTGCGGTTTCTTAGTCGCTTGCGCGCTGGTGAGACCAACGCGCAGTCTCGACGATCTCGAAGTCTCGTCAGTGAAGAAGAAGTTGAAAGACAAAGCATTCGCGCGCTCGGTGAATCGCGACGATATCAAACAGGGCGTTGCCGAGTTGGGTGTCGATCTCGACGAGCACATTCGCTTCGTCATCGATGCGTTGCGTCCGGTCCAAAATGAGATTGGTTTGAATACTGTCGCGAGTTAAGAAGCTATGTGTGGTCCGGGATCTAGCGGCTCCATTGGTCTGGTGCGAGAAGTCAACGCGGAAGTGAGAATGAAGATCGACAGGGTCAGCAAAGTGGCGAGCACGGCAGTGAGAAATGCCTGTAGCTTTCGCCGTCGGGCAGTGTGTCGATAGACGAAGATTGAGGCAAAGACGATTGTCGCGATCGGCAGCAGGAGCGTTGAAATTGCCAGCAGTCCCGGGCTCGAGAGCGACCTCACTGCCAGTACACCCAATACCAGCGCGATACTCGCGCCGGCGCCCACCACGGCGGCGAGTAGTGAGGCGATTATTACCAGCTTCAGTCGCATTCAGCGCCGTTCCTTGTTCTGCTGGTGGTGTGCAATTATTCCTCCTCGGGTTGGAGAAAAACCCGCCAAGAATAGCACAACGAAGGATATCCGTGTTTTCTTGGACAGACTGAACTAAAACTTTGGAGAGGGCTTCAGGAACACGGATTCGATGGTTACGAGAAGCGCGCTGATTTGGTTGTCGGGGCACGAAGGCCTCAAGGATTTTGCCGCTCGATTTAAATTCTTCCAGAAACTGACGACTCGGTTTGTCGCCGGTGAGACGATCGACGACGTCATTCCCTACATTCGCGAAATCAACCGCGAAAACTGTACCGCTTCGTTCGATCACTTGAACGAGTCAGTGGATAACGCTGACGAAGCGAACAAGGAAGTGGAAGAGTATCTGCGGATCTTGCGGCAGATCGACGAGACGAAGATCCGATCCAACGTTTCGATCAAGCTGACGCAGTTTGGTCTGGGTCTCGACCCTGAACTCGCGTATCAGAACGCCCGGCGCGTAGTCGTCGATGCGCAGCAGCGCGGTAACTTTGTGCGCGTCGATATGGAAGGATCGAATGTGACGCAGGCGACGATCGATATCTTCAAGCGGTTGCGCGCGGAGTTTGATTTGAATGACGTGGGGATCGTGTTGCAGTCGTACTTGCACCGTACGTATGACGATGCGAAAGAGTTGGTGAAACTGCCGGCGCGAATTCGGATCTGCAAAGGAGCGTACAGCGAACCGCCGGAGGTCGCGTTTCCGGACAAGAAAGACGTCGACGCCAACTACGTGAAGGTGATGCAACTGTTGTTATCGAGCGGTGTCTATCACGGTATTGCGACGCACGATCCGAAGATGATCGACGCCACGATCGATTTCGCGACGCGTGAAGGGATTGGAAAAGAAAAGTTTGAGTTTCAGATGCTTTATGGGATCAGGCGCGATTTACAGCACCAGTTAGCGCGCGATGGTTTCAACATGCGGGTCTATGTTCCGTACGGAAAACACTGGTATCCTTACTTCATGCGCCGTTTGGCGGAACGTCCAGCGAACATTTGGTTCGTCATGAAGAACATGCTGAAGGGTTGAAGTCGTTCTTAAATCCGCGTTTAGAGAATACCGTTCATGAGTGATTGGTTCTGGGTTCTGTGGAGTGTACTTGCCGCGGTCCTGATCGTGGCGGAGATGTTCACGTCCGGATTCGTGCTGCTCTGGTTCGGTATCGGCGCGTTGTTCGCTGCATTTGCTGGTCTAATCGGCATCGATAGCTTGCTGGTCCAGTTCATGATCTTCGTAGTCGTCTCCATCGGCTTGACTGCGGCCTCACGCACAATCTTTCTCAACTACTTCTCACGCGAGAAATCCGGTGAATCGTTGCGCAGTGGTGTTGACTCACTACCCGGCAAGATCGGTACCGTCGTCTCATCAAGCAAAGGTGCGCTCCACGAGGGCGCCGTGAAAGTGTTTGGCTCAACCTGGACCGCCTACCCAGCCGCCGGCGAACCACCGTTAGAAGCAGGCGAACGCGTTTGCGTCGACAGTGTCGAAGGCGCGTCGATCTACGTTAAGCGAGTAGGCGGCGAGCCGGATTGGCGCCGACCAAAAGCCCTGCCTGAGAGTGAAGGCTAGTACGGTTTCCGTTTTCTATTTGTCGTTTTTCATTTCTCATTTGTCGTTTTGAACTACACGAAGCGTATCTCGAAATGGGAAATGAGAAATAAAAAACGACAGATGGAAATGCTAATGAGGCTCGGTGTCAGCTTCGTAGTTGTCGTCGAGAGTTTTGTCTTCTTCGAGTGGTGGTAATTCGATGGTGATCCGATCTGTTGCGGGTGCTTCGAGATCGTCTCCGTCAAAGCGCGCCACGACGACCGTGATGTTGTCTTCACCGCCGCGGTTGTTGGCTTCTTCAATCAACAAA
>DATJKO010000059.1:0-2527 GCA_035491355.1 Pyrinomonadaceae bacterium | reverse complement strand
AATGGAGTAGATCGCCACCGAGTTCTCCAACGCGTGCTCCGGAATCCATGGCTACTGATTCGTGAACCTGCCGCAGCTTCCAGTGGCCTTTGGTCCGATTGAACAAGCGCAACTGGTAATCGGGATACCAGCCACCACCGCGAATCCACCGTCCCTGATAGTACGTGCGTCGCGGGATGACGAAGCCGTCGGCAACCTCGGCGTGTCGCTGATTCTTGAGTATTTCAATTGAAGTGCGGAGTTGATCCGAGACACGTTCGTCGGCGTCGAGACTGAAGATCCAATCGTGTGTCGCGCGGTTAACGGCAAACTGCTTTTGCGCGCCGAATCCGGGCCAGTCGTTGGTGATCACGCGCGCACCACACTCCTCGGCGATCTCGCAGGTCCGGTCAGTTGAGTTGGAGTCGACCACGACGATCTCATCCGCCCATGCAACCGACTCACAGGCGGCTTTGATATTCGACTCCTCATTGAAGGTGATGATCGTGACGCTGATCTGCATGCCAAAAAGGAAAATCCGTGTTCCGTAGTGTAGAACACCAGGGAACACGGATTATATATGATTTTGCGAACCGATTATGGACCGTCTGTCGTGCCGACGATTACGTTGTTAGCCCGCAGCGTCGTCGAGGTTGCACGCTGGAGGTCGGCAAGCGCCTTGTTGTAGTCCGTTTCGGCCCGCAACTCAGCCGCTCTCGCGTTCGCTAAAGTGTTCTCACGTTGGAACAGAAGGAACGTTGTCGATCGTCCCACCTGGTACAGACGCTGCTCGCCTTCGAGCTGCATCTCGGCGTTTGTTCTAGCTTCACGGGCCGAAAGCACTCGCTGACGTGATGATTCAACCGCCTGCGCGGAATTGCGAACGTCGACTTCAATCAACTGTTCCTGCGCACGCGTTGTAGCAGTCAGCTGTTCTTTCGAAATCCTTGCACCGGCGAGGTTCGCTTCTGCTGTGGTGTTCTTGAACGGCAATTGAATTCGCACACCGAGTGTGACGTTGCGCGTGTCGCCGCTAATCAGGTTTCGAAGATCGCGTCCATAACCGCCAACCAGATTTTGATTGGGTCGGGTAGTGATGTCAGGTTCCTGAACCAATGGAACCTGGGCCAACGGCAAACCCTGCGCCGTTTGAATCGCGCGGATCTGCGCCAACAGGAACGCCTGCGAACTTAATGCCGGATCGCCGAAGATTAGCGGCACCAGCGTGCCTGGCGTTGGCAACGGATCCGAAACGTCCGAACCGGCAAGACCAGTCAACGCCACCGCGCCGACGAGGTCGATGCGCGGCTTGGTCTGGTTCTTGAAGTACTGGAGATCGATATCGCTGATTTCGTTCTGCAGACGCAACCGCCGCAATTCGGGCCGGTTGTCGTGCGCTGCTTTCAGAGCTTCGGGAAGGTTCACCGGGCTGGTATCAAACTTCGGCTGTTCAGTCGGCGTGAGTTGGGCGGACCACTCAGGACTCCTCGGATCCTTGAAGATCAGGATCTTGAGATTGTTTTCGGCAACGGCCACTTGTTGCACTGCGGTGAGCAGCGCCGTTTCGCGGCTTGCCAACTCCGTCAGTACCTCAGCTCTCTCGAGTGGCGCCTTCGCACCGGCAGCGATCTGCGCTTCGACATTTCGCAAACTCTCGCGCGAGAGATTCAGGTTTGCCAACTGGTTCTGCTGATCGCGCAATGCAAACACGAGTTCCCAGTAAGCCTGTTGCACCCGCGTAATCACGTCGATAGTGCGTTGCCGGAAGTCGGCGTCAGATTGATCGATTCGCTTTCGGGCGATGCGAATCTGACGACGGTTGTTGTCGATTGAACGGTCGCGTAGCAACGGTTGCGTAAAGCTCAACGAGAGATTCGAAGAGTAGAACGGGTTCAGCAAGCTGAAACTGTTGCTGGTGTTCGTGTGCGAATTCGAGAACTGAAGGAAATAATTTCCGCCGCCGCGTCCGAATTGCTTCGTAACAGACGGGCTCCACGTGTAGGTCGTCGTGCTAGTCGTGCCGGTGCTGCCGCCGCCGCTTAATTCGCTCTGGACCGGCGCGATGCGCTTGTCGTATTGCGGGGTGATTTCAAACACCGGATCGAAGATACCTTCGAGCGCCCGCATCTGTGTCTCGGCAAGGCGGACGTCGTCGCGAGCGACTTCGATGTCGTTGTTGTTCTCGAGCGCGCGCTTGATCGCATCGTTCAGCGTGAGTGGAACTGTATCCGTGCCGACACCCAAACGCTGAAGACTGGGAATTGGCGGTAACGGACGGGCCTGGAACGCAGGAATCACTGGTTCGCGCACTGGTCCGAGCACTTCGCCTGACGGCGCCGGCGTCTGAGTCGAGGCCGGCGGTTGCGTTTGGCCTGGAGTGGTTCCCGGCGGCGTGGTCGGATTCGTTTGCGTTGTTCCCGGAGGCGCCGTTGGATTGGTAGTCGTCGGGACACCGGGAATCGGTTCCTGACCTGGCGGCCGCGTTGGATCGCCCGGCGGTGGACTTGGTCGTGGCGTCGCCTGCGGTGTTTGCGCGAGTGCCGCACTT
>DATJKO010000058.1:0-1672 GCA_035491355.1 Pyrinomonadaceae bacterium | reverse complement strand
TTCCGAGATACGTGCCGATGCCGATCGACGACAGCGTCAATCCCTGTTGCCGGCGGAAATGGTCTGTCGCGGCGCGCGTTGCGAAGCGCTCGGCGTAGCGTGCGGTACCTTCGGAAGTGGCGTGGTTGGGCAGTGCCATATTTCGCGCGGATGTTAGCACGTTCTTATTCTTTAATCCGTGTTTCTGGTAATTTGTTCGAGTGAGCGAAGCACACACAGCGGGCTTGCGAACACATCCGTCTCTCGACATCGACGAGCAAGCGCTGAACGACATCACGACGCAGGCTACACAACTCGTCGCTGAGTATTTCAACACGATTTCCGAGCGGCCGGTGCGCGCGGAAAACCATGCCGGGAAGACTACGGCGGCGCTCGACGTTGAACTGCCGCTCGACGGCGTGCCGCTCGATCGTTTGCTCGACGAGTGCCGCACGATCTTCGATCTCAGCCGGCACAACGGTCATCCGCGATTTTTCGGTTACGTCGCGTCGCCCTCAACCCCGATCGGCGCTTACGCTGACCTCATCACAGGTGCCCTCAACGCGAACATCACGTGTTGGCGGTCTGGTCCGGCTGGAACGGAACTCGAGCAACTCGTCGTGCGTTGGCTCGGATCGCTGATTGACTACGACAGTGATGCCAAAGGTCTGCTTACCAGCGGCGGTTCGATGGCGAACATGATCGCGTTGCTCGTCGCGAGTCGTCGCAAGTTAGGTCCTGAAGCAGCACACAAAGGACTGTGGCATTCCGGCGCGCCGCTGATCGTTTACGCGTCGGCAGAAGCGCACATGTCGATTGCGAAAGCGGCCGACATTCTCGGTCTCGGACGCGATCAGGTCCACGTCGTCGCCTGCGACGAGCGACAACGAATGCGGGTCGATTCGTTGCGACAATTGATCGACAAGGACGTTCGCGACGGCTTGCGGCCGTGCTGCGTCGTTGCGAGTGCGGGGACGGTGAACACGGGCGTCGTCGATCCACTGGAAGACGTCGCGCTGATAGCTGAAGAGTTTGATCTGTGGTTTCACGTTGACGGTGCGTACGGCGCGCCCGGGGTTCTCGATGCGCGCAAGAAGCATCTCTTTCGTGGTCTCCAGCTCGCTGATTCGGTTTCGCTCGATCCGCACAAGTGGCTCTACGTTCCCGTCGATGCCGGCTGTCTGCTCTTTCGCGATCCAAATCCGGTGAAGGCTACGTTCAGCACGGAAGACGCGGACTACATCAAGGTACACGGCCACAGCGACGCTGAAGCGTTTGCGTATTGGGACTACGGCGTGGAACTGTCGCGCCGCTTTCGCGCGCTGAAGGTTTGGTTGACGTTGAGTTACTACGGTGTGCGCCGCATCGCCGAAGCGGTTACTAATGACATCTCGCTGGCGGCTTACCTGGGCGAACTCGTTTTCGCCGCTGAGGATTTCCAACTGCTCGCGCCCGTGGAGTTGAGCATCTGTTGTTTTCGCTACATGCCGGCGGGATGGAAGACTTCGGATCCGAGGTTGGACCAGTTGAACGAGCGCGTCATGAGTCGCGTGCAAACCAGCGGCCGCGCTTACCTGTCGAACGCAACTGTCGACGGCCATTTCGCGCTGCGCGCCTGCATCACTAACTTTCGCACTACCAGGTCTGATATAGAACTGACAATCGAGACGATCCGCGACGCCGCTCGCGAAGT
>DATJKO010000057.1:0-1798 GCA_035491355.1 Pyrinomonadaceae bacterium | reverse complement strand
TTCAGTTCAACCGCAGCGACTTACGGCGAGCCGCTATCGCAGCCAATCTACGAAACGGCGCCCAATAACCCGACGAATCCGTACGGCGAATCAAAACTCGCATTCGAACGAGCAATGCACTGGTACGAAAGCGCCTACGGTCTCAAGTACGTCTCGCTGAGGTACTTCAACGCCGCAGGCGCGAGTGAAAACTGCGGTGAAGACCACGACCCCGAGAGTCATATCATCCCGATCGCGCTACAGGCCGCGACCGGGAAACGTCCGCACGTCGAGATATATGGCGACGATTACCCGACTCCCGACGGCACCTGTCTGCGCGATTACATTCACGTGATCGATCTTGCTCGTGCGCATATCCTTGCGCTCGGTGCGATGAACGAAGGCAGCCGCATCTACAATCTCGGTTGCGGCGGCAACGGTTACAGCGTGCGCGAAGTTATCGAGACGGCGCGGCAGGTTACCGGGAAAGAGATTCCCGTTCGCATCGGACCACGTCGTGCGGGTGATCCGGCGATCCTGATTGCCAGTTCCGACAAGATCAAAAGCGAACTCGGCTGGCAGCCGCAGTTTCAGGACCTGCGGGTGATTATCGAATCCGCGTGGCGCTGGATGTTGGCCCACCCGAACGCATACGCCGAGTGAAGAAAGATGGCGGACGTAACGGAGAAACCAGAGGTCAAGCGGTCGCGTCAGAAGAGCGGCACACTCGTCACGCCTGAGGAGTTTCTGAGCCTCAAGAAACCGAAGGGCGATTTGATTCTGAAGGTTGGGCGGGAAAACGTTTCGGTCACGAGTTTGGATCGCATCTACTGGCCCGACGAGAAGCTCACGAAGTTTGATCTGCTCTGCTTTTATCTGCGAGTCGCGGACTACATCATGCCGCATCTCAAAGATCGTCCCGCGATCCTTCAGCGATACCCACGCGGCATCAAGGCGCCGATGTTTTTCCAACAGGATCTCGAGAGCGCGCCGGAGTTCATCAAGACCAAGCGACTCACAAACCAGGAAGGCCGGCAACTCGACTACTTTGTCTACTCCACGCTCGGCTCGCTGCTGCACTTCGTAAATCTCGGCAACATCGAGCAGCACCCGTGGCATTCGACGACGAAGCATCTCGACAAGCCGGATTGGATCGCGATTGATCTCGATCCGAAAAGTGCGCCGTGGGAAAACGTGTTGCAGGTCGCGCTGGTGGTGAAGGAAGTGGCGGACGAGATCGGGTTGCAGGCGTTTCCGAAAACGTCAGGATCGTCAGGGATGCACATCTATGTTCCGTTGAAACCAACGAACGAATACGAGCAGGTCGCGGAGTTTGCGAAGCTGTTTGCGGGTGAGGTTGCGCGACGCGCGCCCAAGATAGCGACCGTCGAAAGGACCATCGCAAAACGGAGGAGCACGCAGGTTTATGTCGACTGGATGCAGAACGCGCGCGGGAAGAGTTTGGCGTCGGTGTTTACGGCGCGGGCCAAGCCGAAGGCGAGTGTGTCGATGCCGTTGTTGTGGAAACAGATCTCCCAGGACGTGAAGATCTCCGACTTTACGATCACAAATGTGCCTGAGTTATTGAAGAAGAAAGGCGACGCGTGGGCCGATTTTTTGGGGGCGCGCCAGACTTTAAAGTTTGACTGACACACACGGATTTGATTAATCTGTGCTCGCGAGTAGTGACCATGAACCGAAGCCTGTATCGCTATTACTACTATTACGGCCAGCTCTTCACTGGAAGGAGCGGTCGGGCGATGGGCTGTCGGAGCACGCTGAACACGTAGCAACCTAGACAAGTTTCATAAAGCCGGCC
>DATJKO010000056.1:0-3350 GCA_035491355.1 Pyrinomonadaceae bacterium | reverse complement strand
AACTCCGTTCCACTGCCGTATTGCGATTCGACTTCGACATTCCCGCCATGGCGTCGAATGATTCCGAAACTCACCGCCAGGCCCAACCCCAGACCCGCGTTGCCTTTGGTCGTAAAGAACGGATCGAAAATGCGTGACCGCACCTCGGGATACATGCCAACCCCGGTATCGACGATTTTGATCACCACCGACTGATCCACCGTGGTCGTGGACAGAGTCAGCGTGCCGCCTTCGGGCATCGCATCGATCGCGTTGAAGACCATGTTCACGAGCACTTCACGCAACTCGGAGTCGTCGCCCATGACCATGGCATTGGACCCGATTTCGAGATTGACCGTAATGTGAATGTTTGAAGCTTCGGCGCAGTTCTTCCACCGCGGACGAGTGATCTCGCTGGCGTCCAGCAATATCTGATCGATCGATACGAGTTCGAAATCGTGATCCCGACGCTGGCGCGCAAAATCCTGGATGCGTTTGACGGTCTTGGCCCCGTCTTCGGCGGTCTTGATGATGATTTCGAGGCCGCGCTTGATCTTCTCAGGGTCGTTGGTGCGTTGCAGCAGTTGCGCGCGGCCGAGAATGCCGGCCAGCGTGTTGTTGAAGTCGTGCGCAACGCCGGATGCGAGCTCGCCGAGCGCCGAGAGTTTTTCCATTTGCGAGAACTGTTCCCGGATCCGTTCCTGCTCGGCGATGTAGTGCGAGAGTTCCTTGACGTGCTTCTCCGCCTGCGCCGCCTGCGTAGCCGACGTTTCCACGTTCCTTAGATAAGTCCGGTAAGTCAGGAAGACGATCGCGATGATGGGCAGCGTGATAACAAACGCGTACGCCCCCATAAAGTAGACGAGCCCGGCGATCACACCGGCTGCAATCGCGCCTGAGAAGTAAGTGATGGAAGTCCAGAGGTAATGCTTGTACCACGTCTGCCAGATGGGCTGGTCCGCTTTCAACGCGGCGCCGACTGCAACGATGCCGGAGTTGATGATGTAATGCGTCAGCGCCATCGTGCAGATCGCGGCGACAAACGTCCCGCTGATCGGATCGGCGCGCAACGACACCACGTCGCCAAACAATGCGTTGAGCACATTGCTGGTCAGGCAGATTGAAACGGCGGAACAGGAAAAATTGAAGGCGACGATTCGCGGCTTCTTCGAGAAGCGAAGCGATGAGAGACACGCCTCAATCGCGCCGATTGTGACTGCGGCGGCTCCTCCGTACAGCAACAGCAGCAGGAACACAAAGGTATCTGAAACCGAGATCTGCGAACTGAATCGGGGGATTGGAACTGAGATCTGCGACGCGAGAATCAGCGTCATCGCAACGAGGATGAGAAAGCCGGAGTCGACTTTGTCGAGCTGGAGCTGTGAACCGGAATAGAGGAACGCCAGGCTACCCGCGCCAGTTACTACCCAGAGGAATGGCCCGAAGAGTTTGTGTCTTATGGTGCCGGGAGTTTCTAACATCAGACAGCTTTAACATCAAGGTGAGGTCAGTTTTGCCTTAATCGTGGCGGATCGGGGGAACGAGGCTTCATTAGTTGCGGGGAAAGTCCTTCCGTGGGAGGAAGATGGTTTCGTATGTAGCGCGGAAGCGGAAGCCGCACTTCCTGTAAAAACTCTGTGCGCGCTGGTTGGTTTCGTTCACGAGTAGACAAATCGATTTCGTGTCATCGAGAAGTCGGTGCGTGAGTTCATTCATGAAGCTGACGGCGTTGCCGTTGCCTCGGTTGTCCTCGGGCGTCCAGATGCCCTCGAGGTAAGTAACCGACGACGCTTTGGAGATGACGTCGGCTTTGAAGAGCAAACGATCGTCTTCAACAACCACCCAGGTTCGTTCTTGTTCGATGCGACGCAGGCAGCGCGCGCGAAATCCATTCGGATCGACGTGCAACGGATTAACTCCGCTTTCCGCAAACGCGAGCTCAGCCTGGATCGGCATGACTAGTTCCAACTCGTGCGCCGTCGCTGGTCTCAAGCCAGTGGCGAGACTGAGCGGCGCATTGGGCCAATTCAATTCAAACAACCATTCACGACATGCGAGACGTTGGTGTCGACCGGCGCTCGCATAGTGCGACCAGAAATCGGCGACTCGCTCTTTCTCACCCATGATCATGTGCGTGCTTGTACATTGCTGGGCGACGTCCGCGAGCAGCGCCAAAGCACGGTCTGACACGGTTTCCATCAAGGTAGCGTGACCGACCAGCGCGACGCCTTCGAGCTGTCCGTGCGTGTCGCGGCAGCCATAGAACATGCCCCGATTGAGCGGATGAACCAGCCCGTTGTCCTGAATCAAACTCATCATCGAGACAGTGTGAATCGCGCGCTGCGACAAAAACTGAAGTACTTCGGACTGCTCGTTGTTCGCCAATGGCTTCACGTAAACCGGTGCTTGCGGCGCTCGTTCGTGTGGTATCTGTGTCGTGCTCGCTAACATGGTGTCTATCCTTCGAGTAAGCAGTTGGGGGACCTTTTATCGTTTTGAATACTGCGTTGTACCCAAAGCCTAGTAACCTAAGTAATCAATTGCGTCGTCAGGAATGATCGACATCGAGGTGCCGGGGTCGCCGTACGACAAGGCGTTGAACGCCGTCAGAATGGCATCGCCGAAGAGGACGCCATCGCCGAAGAGCACACCGTCGCCGAAGAGCACGCCGTCGCCGAAGAGCACACCGTCGCCCATCAGGACGCCGTCACCCATCAGGACGCCGTCGCCGAAGAGAACGCCGAGAGAACAGAACATCGTGCCTTCGCCAAGCGTGTTTCCGTTGCTGACAAGGACGTCACCACCGTAGGCGATACCACTCGTAAACCATGTCGAGTCGCCCATCAGCACGCCGGCTGCGTCGCCCATGAGTACACCATCGCCCATCAGGACGCCGTCACCCATGAGAACGCCATCACCCATCAGCACACCGTCGCCCATCAGGACGCCGTCACCCATCAACACGCCTTTCGCGTAGACCTTTTGATACGTGGTGATGAGCGGAGTGCCCATGGCGTAGGTTTGACCGATGATTACGCCTTTGGACCACGAGAACGTGTAATTCGCACCCTGCGCGAGAGAGATGTTTGTTTGCGCAGCCGGGGCCGGACCGGTCAATAGTGATGCGCCGAGAGTCGTTGAACTGTTAATAGTCGTACGGACCAGTTTCGCCAAACGGACAGCGCCGTCGACGTTGAGTTCGCCCGCACCCTGCTCGAACAGGTTGTAGTTCGGAAGCTGCTGAGCCGTGTACATCATCAACGCTTTGATTAGGTTCGGGGTAAGAGTTGGGTTGGCCTCGAACATCAGCGCGGCAGTGCCGGCAACCAATGGTGCGGCCATCGACGTACCGCTCAGTCTCATCTGATCGC
>DATJKO010000055.1:0-8361 GCA_035491355.1 Pyrinomonadaceae bacterium | reverse complement strand
ATACCTGACGACACGCATCACTTCATGCGTCATACGAACCTCGTGCGGGTCAACAGTGCGACCGCAAACTTCTTCGACCGGTTCTTCGGCATGAGTCGCGGCAGCGAGTAACTGAAGTGGAAAACGTCGAAACCGCGCCGGAAAAGGTGCAACACTTTCCGTGCCCAGCTTGCGGAGCGGATTTGTTGTACGAGCCGCAAGACGGGTTTCTGACCTGCCCGTATTGCGGGCACAAGGAAGCCGTTGCGGAAAGCGCAGGTGCAGTTCAGGAGCGTCCGTTTGAACAACACGTTCGCCTGCGCGCGGAGGAGATGGGCCAACTGGCCGCGAACGCGCTTGAAGTTCAATGCCAGAGCTGCGGTGCGAAGTCGCTGTTCGTGCCGCCGGAAGTGGCCGGTCGTTGTGAATTTTGCGGCGTGCAGATTGTGGCCCAACCGAAGTCTGCGGATCCGATCGTTGCTCCCGAGGGCTTGCTTCCGTTCAGCATTTCGTCAAAGGAGGCGGGCACCAATCTGCGCGACTGGCTATCGTCGCGATGGTTTGCCCCGAACGGGCTGAAGCAATTTGCGCAGCCGGAAGCGATACACGGGATCTATATTCCGTTCTGGACCTACGACTCAAACACCAGGACTCAATACACCGGCCAACGCGGCGATTATTACTACGTAACCGAAACCTACTACGAACGCGATGCGCAGGGGCGCGACGTCCAGCGTACGCGACAGGTCCGTCACACGCGCTGGTCCCACGCCTCCGGCACGGTAGGGCGACAGTTTGACGACGTTCTGATCCCGGCCACGACTTCACTATCTACCAACCGGCTGCACGCATTGGAGCCGTGGGACATGGCTAACTTGAAACCTTACAATCCCGCGTTTCTTTCAGGTTTCAAAGCGCAACGTTATCAGGTGGACCTCGATCAGGGGTTTGAGAGCGCGAGGGTGTTGATGGCGAACATAATCGAAGGCGATGTACGTGAGGACATCGGCGGCGACGAGCAGCAGATCGACGACATGAGCACGCAGTATTTCGACACGACCTTCAAACATCTGCTGCTGCCGGTCTATGCGGGCGCGTATCGTTTCAACGGAAAAGTCTTTCAGATCGTCGTCAATGGCCGGACGGGCGAGATTCACGGCGATCGCCCGTACAGCGTTTGGAAGATCGCGTTCCTGGTGGCAGTTATCCTGCTAGTCATTTTTATCCTGGTAGTCATATTTGGTAACTCACAGTGAGAACAAAGAAAGGTGATTCGATATGGGCCAACAGCGGTGGGTTGTACTGATTTGTCTGGTGATTGTGTTGACGGTGGCGGGTTGCTCGAAGAAGAAGGGCGGGGCGACGAATACTGCCGCAAGCGAGAGCGACAGCGCAGCTTCTGTTTACGAAGGCAACGCGAAGGCGAAGCCAGCGCCGGGAACCGGTAACGTACAAGGGAAGGTGTTGTACAACAACCAACCCGTCGAGAATATCGAAGTCAAACTCTGCGAAACGTTCAGCCGATTCATGAACGGCTGCGGCGGCAAGACGTTCACTGCTCGCACCGATAAAGACGGCGACTTCGTAATCGCCAACGTCGAGCCGAAGGAGTACGAAGGATTGACGGTGCGTATCTTCGACACCGATTCATACGTTTTCGCGACAACCGGTATCGCCGGCATCAGCGCCGCGAAGTACGGCGTCGTCGCGGACAAAACGCTCTTCGTCAAACCGACGCATCTGTTTAAGGCTGATCTGAAGACGGTGAATCCAAAGGCTGGCTCGATCGTGAGCGGGCAGGACCTGGAACTCAAATGGGATGCGTATCCGGACGCTGCTTACTACAAGTTCAGTCTCAACCCCGACAACCATCTCGTGGAGGCGCCCTACATCAACGAAAAGGTCGAGGCGACTTCGTTCAAGGTCACGAAGCCTTTGGAGAAGGGTAGCTATCGATTGAAGGTGGAAGCGTATAACAGCTCCGACAAGAAACTGTCGGAGACTGCTGAGACTACCAACTTCACGATCAATTAAGCGGAGTTAAAAAGAGAAAACCACAGATTACGCGTTTGAGTCCGCGTAATCTGTGGTCTTTTTATTTGCTACCTATTTGGAGTCTTCACGTTTATCACGTTCGAGAACGCCGAGTTTCCTGAAACATTGAAGGCTCGGACTCGATAGCGATACCAGGTATTGTTCGACAGTCCCGTATTCGGGAAGCTAGTGACATTCGGACCTGTCTGCTGTATCTGCGCGAAGTTAGTGCAGTTATTTCCAGTACACCGCTCAATCCTAAACCCGTCCTCATTATTTGAGTTGTCCGTCCAGCTCAGGTTGATCTGACTGGTCGAAACAGCGTTGCCGCTCAGATTGCTCGGCGCGTTTGGCACCGGCGTTGGTGTCGGTGTTGGCGTGGGCGTTGGTGTTGGAGTTGGAGTTGGTGTTGGAGTTGGTGTTGGAGTTGGAGTCGGCGTCGGAGTTGGAGTTGGAGTCGGCGTCGGAGCTCCCCCACACGTCGGGAACTTGAACGAAGCTATGCGCGTCCGCCAGTTGAACTGGCCGGTCGTCACATAGTATTCGCTGGTGAACCAGAATGTGCAGTCGTCAACTGGATCGATCGTCAACGCACTGTAATCGCCCCAGCGACTGTTCGTTCCCGTCTGACTTCCCGTTCCCGCGAACAACGTCCCTTCACCCTGGCCCAGGACATTCAACGGATCCGTTGCCAACCGTCCGGCATAACGCAACTCCGGAAAGATTGAAGCGCTGGATGCGCTGTAGCCAATCGCGAGATTGCCATCCTGATCCATCGCCGCGCTGCCCAACCAACGCCACGTCGAGTCGGGTTGATACGTGCTTTCCTGGGCAACGGTCACCGGTCCATTGGTCACATTGCGCAACTCAAACCAGCGAATGCCGGCGACGCTTCCCGAGCTGACCGTGTAATTGCCCACGACTGACTCGTGAGTGCCGAAGTTGCGATACGCGAGCCGGAACATCAGTCGATCGGCGATGCCGTCAAGACGCGCAGTAGTGCCGCCCTGCGGTACACACGACCGTGTTAGCGCACAGAGTTGTGTGAAACCTGCGGCGGCCGGCGTTCCGAACAGCGTGAACGTCGAGTTTGCCGGCGTCACGAAGTCGGCGTGGAAGTGGAAGACGCGATAACTGCCGCCGCTCGGAAACTCGACAAACACTCCCGGCGCACCGGCTGGCGGAAGATTCGAACCGTCAATGTCAGCGGGCAGATACGTTTCCTCGAGCGGCCCATTGGTTACGCCGGTAGTAACGAAGGTTGCCGGCTGTCCGGCCAACATCCTGGCGCGATCGAACGCGAATGGTTGCGGTCCGAGAAACGACGTGCCCGATGAGTTGAACACGTTCATGCTCATGTAGTAAGCATCGGGCCACACGCTCAAGTGCGGGTAGTCGAAAAAGTTTGAGCCGAGGTGAAAATCGTAACGATGATACGAACCGGTGGCATCGCTGGTAGTTGAAATAGCGACGCATTCATCAGTCGGCACAGACACGCCGGCAAACTGCGAGATCAACCAGCGGTCGGCGAGTTGGTCGTACAGCACCACCGGGTCGCCGCGCGTATTCAACTCGCAAACCCCGCCGAAGCCGGTCCACACGGTCGCAATGTTTGATGGTCCAAGCACTGACGCACCTGTTGCCTTATCAAAAACCTGAAAGCCTTTGTTCACGGACTGCACGTACTGTGTGTCGCCGACCTCGCCATTCGTGTCGGGCGGCGCGCAGTTGCAGGAGACGCCGGGGAAGGGAATGCCGTTGAAGTTCTGGTCCGTGGTCGGCATGTTTGCCGTGGCGAACTCGGTTGCGGCAACTGTCTTTTGCACCACGCGATCGGGTGCGTCTTTGTGGAAGTGCGCAATCTTCGGGTTCGCGTTGGCTTCGCGTTCAGGGCCCCCGTCGTAAGGCTTCTGCTTCATTTGGCGGAGTGGCACCGAGGTGTCATTGCGGATCGAGAGACCACTCATGACCTCCTGTTTGCGGCCCTGAACGGGAGGGGGCGGCGCGCTTGGTTCGGCGGCCGTGGAGTTGGCCCACTTGGCCTCGATAATTTGCGGCACTATTGAGAGCGCCATCAGAAAGAACACTACCGCCGCACTAATTACTATCTGAGTTCGGATTTTCATTGTCGATCTCCAAAACAGAAGTCCTCGAATCTGACCGAGTGCGTCTCGGAATTGATGTTTAAGTAGAGCTGCGGACTGCTGAGCAGCAGGGGAATTTGAAGCAGCAGCACGCTATCACAAGCTCGGCGGAAGGCGCAACAAAGTTGTGGAAAACTCGTCCGAAAAGTTGGACCGCTAGATTCGCCGTTTCATCTGTGTTATCTGTGTTACGCGAATCCCCGACGAGTCCACGAACATCAATAGGAGCAGAAGAGATGAAAGCATTTCGTATCAGTCTTGCCGCGATCCTGTTTGCGGCATTTGCCATCCTGGCGCACACGCAAACAAGGCCGGCGAATCCTGGAGCCTCCACGGCGCCCGCGACCAGGCCGGCCGCTGCTCCAGGGAATATCGCCGTCATCGACTCGGCGCAGTTCTCGGACGATAAGGCGGGCATCGGGCGCGTCATGGCGGCGCAGAGGACACTCGAGGCGAAGTTTCAATCCGTGCGCGCCGAGCTTCGCGGAATGCAGGATCGCATCAACACGATGCGTGGCGATATTGAAAAGAAGCGCACGATTCAAGAGCAGCGGATAACCGCGCAACAGGCCGAAGCAGCGGATCAACTCGAGTTACAGCTGAAACGCAAGACGGAAGACGCGCGGACGAGTTATCAGAAGGAGATGCTCGCCGCGCTCGAGCCTTTGCAGAAAGACATCGCGAACGCCTTGACTACGTACTCACAGGCGAAAGGCATTTCGCTATTGATCGATATCAATCGTGTGCCGGTCATCTACGCGTCGCCGACCCTGGATATCACGAAAGATTTCATCGCGGATTACAACCGCACGCATCCGTAAGAGTACGGGTTCGCCCAGATGCTGCTTCGCACATGAAGAACCTCAATGCTGACTTGAAGAAAGTCGAGGACTTTTTCATTCGCGTGCTCGACCGAAAGGTCGAAGGCGCGGAAATGCAGAAGGAAGGTTCGCGTTTTTCGGCGTACAGGGATCGTGTACACAGTCGGTTACCGAATGGTTTCGTTGATCGAGCAGACCTACGGCCGGAAGAGACTGATCGACGTGATGTGCGACCAGCGGCTCCGACTTACCACCTACAATGAAGCGGCGGTTAAGTACAATCGCGACGGCAAAGAACCGCTGGCACTGTGGTCAGAATCAGTGGTGAAGTTGAACTAGAGCGATGGGCTACGAAGTTCGCAAGGCGACGCTCGCGGATCGCGACGAGATTGCCCGGTTGATTGCCGAGTCGGCGCGGTTGTTGAGTCGCGAGCATTACGACAACGCGCAGATCGAGGCGGCAGTTGCTGCGGTGTTTGGAGTTGATACGGATCTGATCGACGACGGAACGTACTACGTTGTCGAGCAGGATGGAACGATGATCGGATGCGGCGGTTGGAGCCGGCGCAAGAAGCTCTACGGCGGCGATCATTTTCCCATCCATGACGCGGGGATGCTCGATCCCGCAGTCGATCCCGCCAGAATTCGTTCCTTCTTTGTACACCCGGAGCACGCGCGCAAGGGAGTCGCGGGGGCGATGCTGTCCGTTTGCGAAAGGGAAGCGCAGGCGCACGGCTTCCGCACCCTCGAGTTAATGTCGACGCTTCCAGGCGTCAGGTTCTACGAAGTGAACGGATTCTCGCGTATCGGAGATTTTGAGCTCGACCTCCCGGAGGGTGTAAAACTCCCACTCGTTCCCATGCGTAAACATCTGTGATTCGCAAAGGCGCCAACTATGACTACTCCCCAGCCCATTTCAGACGACAAACGTGAACTCCTGCGACATACAGTCGCGACTCTCGCTTATCGCGGCCGAAAAGCCGTAAGCGACGCGCCCGCCGATTTCAAAGACTTCCGCATTGCCGATGATGCGCGCACGCCGGGAGAGATCCTGGCCCACGTCGGCGACCTGCTCGACTGGGCGCTCTCGATCGCCGTGGGCAAACAAACCTGGCACAACTCGACGCCGCTAACGTGGGATGAAGAGTCAGCACGTTTCTTCGCAGCGTTGCAGACTTTCGACTCGTTTCTAGCTTCCGACCAGCCGCTCGCGGCGCCCGCCGAGAAACTGTTTCAAGGTCCAATCGCCGACGCACTCACGCACGTCGGACAGATCAACATGCTGCGGCGGATCGCGGGTGGTCCAATCAAAGGCGAGAACTACTATGTCGCCGCAATCGAATCAGGCAGGGTCAGCGCCGATCAGCCTGCACCGCGCGCTGAGTTTGACTGAAGCTCAACACAAATCGAAAACAAGTTGAAGGAGAGACCGAGTGAAATTCTTTTTCCTGTTCGTCGTCGCATCTTTGTTACTGATCGTTCCTCAGGAAGAGTTCAAGCCCATCACGGTGTATCTCGTCCGCCACGCCGAGCGGGCAGATGAACCGCGCCAGGATCCGCCGCTGACCGCACAAGGCACAGCGCGTTCGCAGGAACTGGCCCGCATGCTCGCTAACGCGAACATCAAAGCGATTTTCACATCGCAGTTCCTCCGCACTAAGCAGACTGCCGAGCCGCTGGCGAAGCAAGCGAACGTCCCAGTGACGTCGATCAGTCTTAGCGTCAACCCTTCCAACCCACGCATGATCTCCGAACAGTCAACCGCAGAAGTGGCGAACAAGATTCTCGAACGAGCAGGCGAGAGCGTGCTCGTCGTCGGACACAGCAATTCCATTCCGGACGTGATCAAAGCGCTCGGCGGCGACATGTCCCCCGCCATTGACGAGAAAAAGCACGACGATCTCTTTCTCGTCACCGTTTACGCCAAGGGCAAGGCGAAGGTGGCGCACCTGAAGTACGGCGCTCAATAACCCGGCCGACTTCGCGGTAAATGGACCATTAAGAGCAGGTTTTTCGCGTTAACTGTTGGACATTGTGTCAACGGTCAACGCCGGCGTGTTGCCGGCAAGGAGAACAAGAATGAAGCATTTGTTTATTGCGGTTCTGCTGCTCTTACCGGTTACCACCCTGGCACAGCACGGGCACGCGCCGGCAAAAGAGCCTGCACCGGTTACGCTGGTAGCCGGACTTGGTGACATCAATCACCCTGTTTCAACCAGCAACGCCGAAGCGCAAAAGTTTTTCAACCAGGGACTCGAGTACCTTTACGGTTTTAATCACGAAGAAGCCGTTCGCTCGTTCCAGCAGGCGGCGAAACTCGATCCGAACCTGGCGATGGCCTACTGGGGCACTTCGCTGGCACTCGGTTCCAACTACAACGTGCAGGCTGACGGTCCAGCTCTGGTCCAGGCCTATACGAACCTGCAAAAAGCGATCGAACTCGCTCCGAAAGCGTCGGAGCCCGACCGGGCATATATCGCGGCGCTCTCGAAGCGCTACTCGGCAGACATCAACGCGGATCAAACGAAGCTCGCCGTCGCTTACAAGGACGCAATGGGCGAACTCGCGAAACGTTATCCCGACGATCTTGATGCGGCGACGCTTTACGCCGAAAGCATGATGAACCTGCGTCCGTGGAAGCTATGGTCGCACGAGGGGCAGCCCGCAGCGGAGACACTGGAGATCGTTTCAGTGCTCGAAGGGGTACTGCGCCGCAACCCGAACCACTCGGGTGCTAATCACTATTACATTCACGCCGTCGAAGCCTCCACGAATGCGGAACGTGCGCTGCCGAGCGCCGCGCGTCTCGGCAAGATTGCACCGAAGGCGGGCCACCTGGTCCACATGCCGTCGCACATCTACATTCGTACCGGCGATTACAAGGAAGCAGCACAGTCGAACGTAGACGCGATTGCCGCCGATCGTGAGTACATCCAACAGTCCGGCGCTCAGGGGCTGTACACGATGATGTACTACAACCACAACATTCACTTCCTGGCGGCAGCCAGCGCCATGAAAGGACGTTACGCAGATTCGATCAAAGCCGCGCGCGAACTGGAAGCGAACGTCAAACCGCACGTGAAAGCGATGCCGATGTTGGAGATGTTCCTGCCGTATTCGCTGCAATCCTTGACTCGTTTCGCGCGTTGGGAAGAGGTTCTGAACGAACCGCAGCCCGCGCCGGAGTTGAAGATCACGACGGGGTTCTGGCATTTGGCGCGTGGCAGCGCTTACGCGGCGACTAATCAACCCGCGAAAGCTGATGCCGAGTTAGCAGCTTTGCAAGCGTTAATTAAGACCATTCCTGCTGACACGAGAATGGGCAACAACACCGCGGATCAAGTCCTGAAAGTTGCCGCGTTGGCGCTTTCCGGCAAGATCGC
>DATJKO010000054.1:0-4566 GCA_035491355.1 Pyrinomonadaceae bacterium | reverse complement strand
ACTCAATCTTCCGTCGCCAATGCCCGTACCGCGTCGCTCGCGCGAGCGCTATCGCGGCCGTTTCAGGAAACGAGTACGACGGTATGCGAAACTTCGCCGTCTGCAACTCACTCGGCGGCTCGTGCGCCGAAAGAAACACAGCAAGCACAGGCTTGTCGCGACCGATCCGGTCCACTGCGTCGACGATCTGCCGCGCAACGTCCTCCGCCCGCGTCACCAGCGGCGGCGTGAAGATCACGATTAACGAATCGACATTCTCGTCAGTGCCAACGATCTCGATCGCCCTTCGAAAATGTTCCGCCGGCGCCGACGCGATCATGTCCACGGGATTGCCGACGCTTGCACCCGCAGGCAGGAACTCGCGTAGCAGTGCCTGGCTCGTATCAGACAACATCGGAACCTGGAGTCCGCGCGCTTCACAAGCATCGGCGCAAAGAATTGCCGGCCCGCCCGCGTTGGTGATGATTCCGACTCGGGGCCCACGCGGTAACGGTTGATTCGACAGCAAGGAAGCGACATCGAACAATTCGGCGAGCGTGTCCGTGCGAACGACACCTGCTTGTCGAAACAGTGCATCGACAGTTACGTCCGACGCGGCGATAAGCGCGCCGGTGTGTGATGAAGTTGCGCGCGCGCCCGCCGTTGATCGTCCACTCTTAACCACGACTATCGGCTTCTTTCGCCCGACACGACGCGCGATCTCGGAAAACTTTTTCGGGTTACCAAACGACTCGAGATAGAGAAGAATTACGTCGGTGTCGCCATCCGACTCCCAGTAACGAAGTAGATCGTTACCGGAGATGTCGGCCTTATTGCCGACAGAGACGAAGGTTGAAATACCGAGGCCGAGTGAGTTCGCAAACTCCATGATTGCGAGTCCGAGCGCGCCACTCTGCGATGAGAAACCAACGCGGCCGCGCGGCGGAAAACCAGGCGCAAACGTCGCATCAAGTAACACGTCGGGGTTCGTGTTTGCGATGCCCATGCAGTTTGGACCAATCAATCTCATGCCGGCGCCACGACACACGCCGACCAATTCCGCCTGGCGTGCTTTGCCTTCCGCACCGGTTTCCGAAAAGCCTGCCGAGATGACGACAAGAGCCTTCACGCCCTTGCGCGCACACGCCGCCGCAACCTCGACGACCGCCGCCGCCGGAACGACGATCACCGCGAGATCGACTGGCCCGGGCACATCTTCGATCGCAGGATACGAACGAACGTCCTGAATCACTGAAGCAGCGGGATTAACCGGATAAACCGGGCCGTTGAATCCGTAACTGAGCAGGTTGTGCAGAATCTCGCCGCCAATGGTCCCGCGTTGGCGCGACGCTCCGATCACCGCCACGCCACGCGGTTCGAAGAAAAGCTTCAACGCGTTAACGGCCGCAAGCGACTCTCTTCGTTCGAACTGTTGTCGCGCTTCAGCCGTGAACGAGGTGGGAAAAACAACGCGAAGTTGACCCACGTTCGCACTTACTTCGATCGGAAAACCGGAGGCGCGGAAGACACGCAGCATCCGATGGTTCGCGGCCACGACTTCCGCTTCGAAGATCTCAATCCCGTTTGCCGACGCGACTTGTGCGAGCTGGCCCAGCAGAATGCTGCCCAGTCCACGACCTTGAAACTCGTTCGCGATCGTGAAGGCGACTTCCGCACGTTTGTCCGTGATAACAGCGTAGAAAGCGTGACCAACAACCCGCTCGTCTTCGCCACTACACGCGATGAGTCCAAACGCGTGGTCCAGGTTCGCCTCTCGATGAGCTTCCGCCGCAAGAGCCGTTCGGTTCTGGTTGCAGTAAAACCGCAACCACCGCGACTCTTCTGAGAGCGAAGACAATAACTCGCAAAGGCCGGCCTCGTCCGACGGGCGCATCAGACGGATTCTGACGGTGGAACCATCGCGCAAAACAACATCGCCGTCGCGATGCAGTCCAAACCCTGGTGCTTTGTTGTCAACCATAGCGAGATCTTAGCCGATCAGTTGAGGACTTTCGCGCATCCGTTGCGCAATGTTGCTCACGACGGCAACGCAAATTCAGAACTCCATGTAAATCTGAGCGGCATGTCTCTTGCGCTTACCTCGAGCGGGAATGTTAATCCACCGGATCACTTCCGGGGAATGGAGATTGATGCCATGACAACGGATGAGCGCGATATGCTCGAAATCTTAAAAAGCGAGCTGGACTTCATAGAGAGCGGCGGCTACGGACGTTCGGTCCGTACACCCTGGCAAAGCAAATCGACATTTCAGGATTCTCTTTCCTGTATCAACTACGGTTACCCCTATCGCGCTCATTCGTGCAATGAATGCCATCTACTTGATTTCGTCGCACCGGAGCACCAGTTGGAAGATGTGCCCTGTCACTTCATTCCTTTAAATACTGATGGCGAGACCATCGGGGATCTGGAATCGCAGGACAATCAGCAAAAGCTCGAGCGAGAAGTTGAGAGATGGTTGCGCGAGAAAATCAGCAGGATGGAGGAGGAGCGAGCGAACACGGCGAGTCATTGAAGCCGGCGTAAGAGGTCAAACAGCGAAACCGCAGTAGGCTCATTAAGTAGCCATCAAACAAACATCGTCTGCGGCACTCTGGTTCGGTTTCCGGTTGCTTGTTCGTTCCTCCTCAAACTACGAGTAGTCTCCCGCAAAGGCGCAAAGGCGCAAAGAAGAAGCAAGAGATAGAAAGCCTGTGAGTCTGTAGACTCAATCTTCCCATCTCTTTCTCTCGATCTTCTTTGCGCCTTTGCGCCTTTCCGGGAGACTAGTCCGTTCAGTAGTCGTAGAGTAAGATTCTCCAGAAACAACATCATTCAGGAGGAATCGCCCCATGCGACGTACGTCTCTCTTTGTTGCGCTAATCGCTGCCTCATTAATTCCGATCGTCAACTTTTCGCAAACCCCGCCGCAGGAAACCTCGCGCGCCGTTGAAGGTGGTGGTGTGAAGGTGTCCGGCTGGACGGGCCAGGTCGATGCCAAGGAAGCTGAAGCCGGTATGACTCTCAACAGCGCGAAGTTCGCCAAAGAGGGTAACGCGTTTCACGTCGTTACTGGACCAGCGATTACCTATTGGAATCCCGCGAATAAAGCGTCCGGCGATTACACGGTGAAGGCCACGTTCACTGAGCCGAAGTACATGAACATCAACGATCATCCCCATCCGTACGGCGTAATGATTGGCGGCAACGACCTCGGCACCGACAAGCAAAGCTATTTGTACTGTGCGGCCTATGGTAACGGGAGTTTCATCGTTCGGGGTTTTGGTCCCGCGGCGTTTCAGGTAAATGGTCGGCGAGCTTCAACCGATCCGGCGGTGAACAAAGCAGCCGCGAAAGGCGACCCGGTGACGCAGGAGATCGCGCTGTCGGTTAAGGGTGACAAAGTCGAGTGCGCTATCAACGGAAAAGTTGTCGGCAGCTACGACAAAGCGGCAGTGGTCGGCGAGGGCAAATTGAAATCGACCGATGGTATCTACGGCGTTCGCTTCGGGCACAATACCGAAGTGATGGTAAAGGACTTGAAGCTCAGCAAACCGTAGATTCTATTTCTTCTCGTCCAACGCATGTTGGAATCGCGGTGCGATTTCGTCGAGCCAGCGATTCAGTTCAGCTTGCGTGAAGTATTTCCCTTTGATCATCACGCCCGCACGCTTCTGCGTGTTGGCGATGTCGTCCAGTGGATTTGCTTCGAGCAATACCAGATCGGCGTGTTTGCCCTTCTCGATCGTCCCGGTCTGATCTAACAACCCCAGGTAAATCGCCGGATTCCGCGTCGCCGTCTCCAGCGTTGCATAGTTGGACAAACCCGCATCGCGCAGGTCGATTAACTCGAGATGCAACGTGTGACCGTAGAGCATCAACCACTCAGGCGTATCTGAACCCGCCATAATCTTTCCGCCCGCATCGTAAATCGCTTTGACGATTTGATTCCTAACGCGGATGTACTTCTCGCGCTTCTCAACAGGCGCGGCAGTGGCGAGATATCGTTTGCTTGCACGCGACCATTGTTCGACTACTTTCGCCGGATAGAAGCGAATGTCAGGCTGGGCCAGGAACGACTCTTCCGTTCTGCCTTTGCCGAACGTGAACTTAAACAAATGCAGAGTCGGCGTCACATACGGGTTTGCCTTGACTGTGGCCTGCGCGATTTCCGGAATCTTCTTTTCATCCAGGTAGTCGATACTCTCCCAGTTCTTCGGGTTGTAAACGTAAATGTCCGAAACCGAGCCTTTCACGGGGGCAGTCTCGGGCAACAGCGCTTCAAGATAGGAGTCGAGGTGTTCGATTTGTTGACGTGCCTTCAAAGCGCGTTGCAATCCAACCGAGCGACTGTCAGCATGGCCCACGACGCGTATGTTTTGCTTGTTCGCCTCATCGATGATTGCTTCGTAGACTTCGGGAGCCAGAAACGTCGTTACTTTGATGAAGTCGTAACCATCCTGCTTCGACTTCGCCACCGCGGCTCGCGCTTCCGCTTCGGTCGTGACCAGATAACAGTTCGGTTGTTTCCGGCCTGTCAGATGCGGACTCGCGGCGAAAATCGTAGGCGCCAGAATCTCACCCTTCGCG
>DATJKO010000053.1:0-2131 GCA_035491355.1 Pyrinomonadaceae bacterium | reverse complement strand
GTCTATCAGGGTGGAGACGAAGGAGAACCACCTTGCAGGCAGCACTTAAGACCTTGCGATTAGTGAATAACGACGCTCTCATCGGTAATTCGGACCCTGTCGGCGTGAACAACGATCAGGCCAGTACGACACCCCATGCCGTTGGCGATCTGGAGAGTCTCTTCCAGGCTCATCACGGACGCGTTTTTCGCACTGCCCAACGCGTTACGGGAAGCGCCGCGGATGCAGAAGATGTCCTCCAAACGGTCTTTCTGCGCCTTATTAAAGGCCAGGAAGACTATGACCTCTCGCGCAATCCGGAAGCATACCTGTCCCGCGCCGCCATTAACGCCTCGCTCGATCTGCTCCGTAGCCGCTCGCGATCCAAAGTGGTCGCGCTGGACGACGTCGATATTGAGTCGTTCGCCAGCGGTTTCCGGAACCCTGAGCTCGCTCATGCCGATCGCGAACTGCAAACGCTGGTTCGCCAGGCAGTCGCGCGGCTGGGCAAAACTGCCGGCGAGATGTTTGTCCTGCGTTACTACGAAGGCTTTGACAACAAGGAAATCGCGGTCCTGCTAAACACCTCGCCATTGGTGGTAGGTGTCGTCCTCCATCGCGCTCGCACAAAACTGAGAAAAGAGATTGGGCACTATCTGGAGAAGCATCATGAACAGCAATCGTGAAGACAAGATTCTCGACCAAATCACTGCTGAAATCCGCAACGAAAAGGTCGACGAGACGTCAGTATCAGCAGCGGCAGACCGTGTTTGGGCGCGTGTGTCTGCGGCCGCAGGTGAGACTGAAATCAAAATGCCGGCCGGCCATCACATCGAAGGCCGTATCGAAGGCTGCGCAGATTTTCAGTCCCTGATTCCTTCGTATCTCGCGGGCAAGCTTTCCGAGGCCCGCTCGTTATTGCTCGTCGACCACACGCACGAGTGCATCCCGTGCCGTAAGGCGATGAACGCAGCGCGCTCGCACCGTCCTGCCGTTCGCACGACCACTGCGAAACCGAGTCGTTTCGTCATGCAGCCGGTGATGCGTTGGGCCATCGCCGCTTCGCTAGTCATTGGTCTCGGCTTGCTGGCGATTCCGTTTGCCCAGCGCTTCTGGCCGTGGGGTGAGTTTGAAGCGACGGTCCAGGCTGCTGAAGGTCAGGTTTACCAGATCGCCGACACCGAGACTGCCGCCGTCGCAACTGGCGCTAAGCTCCAGAAAGGCGAGAAAGTTCGCACTGCAAGAGACGCACACGCCGTCGTGAAGTTGAGCGATGGTTCGTTGATCGAAATGCGCGAACGCTCGGAGTTGTTCCTGACGAAGGCGGGCAAAGAAACAACGATTCACTTGAGTCGCGGCAGCATCGTCGTCGAAGCTGCAAAGCAGAACGACGGCAAGCTGTTAGTCGAAAGCGGTGATTCACTGGTGTCGGTGACCGGAACTGTGTTCTCGGTAAACAACGGCACAAAAGGATCGCGCGTGTCGGTGATCGAAGGGCAGGTAAGTCTGAATCACGCCGGCAAAGATCGCATGCTGCGTGCGGGCGAACAGGTCACGACCAATCCTTCGATTTCGGTGATTCCGGTGAAGGATGAAGTGGCGTGGAGTCGTAAAGCGAACCACTACCGCGAAGTTCTCTCAGCGCTGGCGTCGGTCAACGCCGACCTGCGCGCGGTGGAACAGCCGGATGAACGCTACTCGACGCATCTGCTCGATCTGATGCCCGGTAACACGGTCGTCTACGCCGCGTTGCCGAACCTTGCGAACACTATCGCCGAATCGCATCGCATCATCCAGGAAAGAATGAGCCATAACGAAGCGCTTCGCGATTGGTGGGAAAAAGAGCAGGCCGGCCGCCGTCAGAACATGGATCAGGTTGTGGAAACGATTCGCGAGTTTGGTTCCTACCTTGGCGACGAGATTGCGGTCTCGGTGGCGATCGATCCGAAGGGTGAACCGGGCGAACCGCTCGTACTCGCTGAATTGAAGAACTCCAACGGCTTGCGCGAGTTTATCGAACAGCAAGTCACGAAGTACTCAGGCGACCAGAAAGCGAAAGCGAAGCTGGTGTTTGTCGAGAGTCCGAAGAGCGCGCTAGCTGAAGCTACAACCGACAACGATCATCTCTACATTTGGATTCAGAACAATCTGT
>DATJKO010000052.1:0-5366 GCA_035491355.1 Pyrinomonadaceae bacterium | reverse complement strand
AAAGCGACGATGGCTCAACAATCCCCTGAACAATCCGCAAAAACCAGAACTGAAACCGACTCCATGGGCGCGATCGAGGTCCCCGCAGATTGTTACTGGGGCGCCCAAACCCAGCGTTCGCTACACCACTTCAACATCGGCACCGACCGGATGCCGCCCGAGTTGATCCGCGCCTTCGGCATTCTCAAGAAAGCCGCCGCCCAGGTGAACGAAGATCTCGGCAAGCTGTCGCCCGATAAGGCGAAGCTGATCGTCCAGGCGAGCGACGAAGTAATCGAGGGAAAACTCGATGCGCAGTTTCCGCTGCGTATCTGGCAGACGGGCAGCGGAACCCAGACCAACATGAACGCCAACGAAGTGATTTCGAACCGCGCGATCGAGATCGCCGGCGGCGTCATGGGGAGTAAGAAGCCGATTCATCCAAACGACGACGTCAACATGTCGCAGTCGTCGAACGACACGTTCCCGACGGCGATGTACATCGCTGCTGCCGAACAGTTGAACAAGCTTATTCCGCAGATCGAAAACCTGCGTGCGGCGATTGAGGAAAAGGCGCGCGAGTTTGCCGGAGTGGTGAAGATCGGACGCACGCACCTGCAAGACGCTACGCCGTTGACCGTCGATCAGGAGTTTGGCGGTTGGGCGAGCCTCCTGATACGAGACGTTGAACGTCTCAAGCTCTCAATGCCGGGACTGCTCGACCTCGCAATCGGCGGCACTGCCGTCGGTACCGGCCTCAACTCGCATCCTGAATTTGGCGAACGCGCCGCTGCGAAGATCGCGCACATAACCGGACTCCCGTTTAGATCACACCCGAACAAGTTTGGCGCCCTGTCTGCACACGACGAGCTCGTGTCTGCGAGTGGGGCATTGAAGACACTCGCCGGTTCGCTGATGAAGATCGCTAACGACGTTCGTTGGCTCGCTTCCGGTCCACGCTGCGGCCTTGGCGAGTTGGTGCTGCCGGAGAACGAACCCGGTTCGTCGATCATGCCCGGGAAAGTGAACCCGACGCAGAGCGAAGCAATGACGATGGTTGCCGTGCAAGTCTTCGGTAACGATCTCGCGACGAGCTTCGGTGGGTCGCAGGGGAATTTCGAGTTGAATGTTTTCAAACCGGTGATGATTCACAACTTTCTTCACTCAGTCAGACTGCTTCACGATGCGACGCGTAGTTTCGTTGAGTTCTGCATCTCAGGCATCGAGCTCAATCGCGAGCAGATCGACGAGCATGTGAAGCATTCGCTGATGCTGGTTACCGCCTTGAACCCTCACATCGGTTACGACAAAGCCACCCAGGTCGCTAAGAACGCGCACAAAAAGAAGATCAGTTTGCGCGAGTCAGCTATCGAGCTCGGATTTCTTACCGGCGAGGAGTTTGACCAGAAGGTTGATCCTGAGGAGATGACGCACCCGTAGCGCTTGTCGCGCAAGCCGAAGCAGAAGTGCCCGATAAGAACGACAAAGTTAAGGAAAACGTCTGCGGTGCTTTCTACGTAGATTCTTCCTGCATCGATTGCGATGTTTGCCGCGACACCGCGCCTGACAACTTCAGGCGGTGTGACGAGAACAACTACTCGTTCGTCTATAAACAGCCGCAGACCGAGGAAGAGAGAGTACTGTGTGAGGAAGCAATGAGTTGTTGTCCGGTGGAAGCGATTGGAAATGATGGGTGAGTATTTTCCATTTTCCATGTTCCGTTTCTCATTTTTCATTTGGTGGCGGGAAGCGTTCTTCCAATGTGAAATGAAAAATGAGCAATGAAAAATGGAAAATGATTTCTAGCCAACCTCAACCTTTAACACTCCATCCTCAACCTTAATCTCATAGGTCTTAATCTTTTCTCTCACCGTAAGACACTCACCATTCCGAACATCAAACTGCCACCCGTGCCAACCACACTCAACCACATGCCCACACAACACACCTTCCGACAGCGGTGCACCCTTGTGCGGACAGAAATTCTCGGTGGCATAGAATTCGCCATCCACATTGTAAACAGCTAACTCGTCGCCATCGGGAAGCGAGAATCTGGCGCACTCACCTGGCTGAAGGTCATTGATTGCGCCAACTACAACTTTTCGCCGGGCGGTGGCAGGCGTCAGTGCGTCGTCTGATTCAGTATCGAATGATTGCATCGCATGGATGGTAACAAAACACGTTTTGACCAGCCACAAACCGCGCTGAAACAACAGCGCGGCGCGACCGTCGAGCAAGTTTTTCCAGCTAGCGCGTTCATTATCTCCGCGGCACAATCTCTCCCAGCCGTGAGATACAAAGAATCGGGAGAGGAAAAACTATGAAAAGACTAATAGCAATGACCGGGGCGCTGACCCTCGTTCTCAGTGTGGCTACCGTCCTGCACGCACAAACTGCAACCACTGACACCCGGCGCGCGACTCGCATAACAGTCGGCGGCGACTCGATCGTTCAAGCTCAACCAGACACGGCGATCCTGACGATTTCAGTAGTTACACAAGGACGTCGCGCAATCGACGCGCAACAGGAGAACGCGACGAAGAGCGACGCCGTGGTCCAGGCCCTCAAAACAGCGGCCGGAGCCGGCGCAGAGGTGAAAACCAGCGGCTACAGTGTTCAGCCCCAACGGATGTATCGCGAGAACCAACCGCCGACGATCACCGGCTATGAGGCGCGCAACACCGTTACCGTGACGATGAGCGATCTGAAGAAAGTGGGAACCGTGATCGATGCTGCATCGCAAGCAGGCTCGAACGACATCGGCGGCGTAGTGTTCACTTTGCGCGAGGATCGTCCCGCACGGGATCGCGCGTTGCAGGAAGCAACTCGCGAAGCGATGAGCAAGGCGGAAGTGATCGCGCGGGCACTCGGCCGTAAGGTGACGCGCATCATTGAAGTGCAGGAGGAAGGATTTCAAAGGCCCCCGCAGCCCGTTTATCAGGCTGAGGCATTCATGGCCAAGCGCGACAGCGTTGCCACCCCGATCGAAGTTGGTTCCCTCGATATAACTTCGCGGGTGCTGTTGATTGCGGAGGTGGAATAGGCAACACGAATCATAACGAATTCACTTAGGGATCAAACTTAGGGAGGGATGCAATGGCAAGATACAGAAACGAGATGGATGACGACAGGGACTACTATCGCCGCGAAGACCGGCTGCGGCGCGAATCGCTAGGCGCTTACGACGAGCCGTACAGTTCCCGCAGTCGCCTGGAACAGGACTGGCGCCCCGATTACAACCGCGGCGGACGGTTCGGCGAACGCGCGGAGTATGAGTACGACGAACCACGCTACAGCGAATCCCGCGGACGTTTTCGTGAAGAAGGCAGACGCAGTTCGCTCTACGACGTGCGTGGGGACCTGGCAAACAGAAACTGGCGCGATCGTGATTATCGTTCCGAACGTTCCCGGTTGCGCTGTCGCGACATCATGACGCGCGACCTGGCCGTCGCCACCCGCGACACTTCGATTACCGAAGTAGCACTGATGATGAAACAGGAAGACACGGGTGTTATTCCGGTCGTCGAGTACGACGTGACGCCGGGAAACGGTCGCACGGAAGCCACGGATCGGCGGACGGACGGTCGCAACTATTCGCGCGGCAAGATGCTCGGATTGCTCACAGACCGCGACATCGTGATTCGCGGTATTGCCGAAGGCAAGGACTGCACGCAAGTGCGTTCCGAAGACATCATGACGGTAGACGTTCACACAGCTCATCCCAACGATCGCGTTGTCGACGTCATCCGCAAGATGGGTGAGAAGCAGGTGCGGCGTATCCCGGTCTGCAACGAGAACGGCTACCTGGTTGGAATGATCTCGATGGCCGACATCGCCCTGGAAACGCGTGAGGATCACGAGCTCAGCGAAGCGCTCGAGGATATCTCGAAGGGCTCGTCGTTCTGGAATCGGATCTTCAGCTAGTTCACGCCGTAATCCGTCCGATCTGTGTTTCGACGCGGATTGGACGGATTATGTTTTGTTCACTTATTCTTACTCTATGCGAAATACAGATCGTGAGCTGTCGCCGATCCGCTCGGATCGGCGAGTAAGTCCTTCTGGACGGCTGTGGAACCCGGCGGCCGACGTCTATCATTCGAGCGACGGTTGGATCGTTAAAGTGGATCTCGCCGGCATTTGTTCTGACGAACTCGAGCTCGAGATCCGGGGCAGTATGTTAAGTATTCGCGGCTGCCGGCGCGACACTCATTATCGAGAAGGTTTTGTTTTTCATCAGATGGAAATTACTTACAGTCGCTTCGAAAAGACTATCGAGTTTCCCTCGCCGATTGAGGGAGCAGTCGTCAGACGCGATTATCGAGACGGATTCTTAATTATCAACGTGCGTAGTGAATAGGTCTTTAAATCATGGCCGAACCTGCTGAAACACCGCCAGCCCCCGCGACCCCTGGCGATCAACACCAAACGACGCAAAGCGAAGGTCTGCGTTTTTCCACCGTGGCGACCGGAGAGAGGTTTGAAGTGCCGGTGCTGGCGCTGCAAAACCTGAACGTGTTTCCGGAAACAGTCGTGCCGCTCGGTATCGGGCGACCGCGTTCAGTTGCGGCAGTTGAGGCCGCGCTGGCGACACCGGAGAAGTTGTTGGGATGTATCACGGTGCGGCCGGATCGATCGGACGATACTGACGCGAAGTCGGCGGATCTTTATGACGTCGGCACGCTCGTGATGATCAAACGCATGGAGCGTTTGCCGGATGCGATGCGCATTCTGGTGCAGGGGACAGAGCGATTTCGCGTGGTTGAATGGAAGCAGGAAGATCCGCATTTGCGCGCGGTGCTCGAGATTCTGCCTGAGCCACGCATCGTCGACGCCGATCAGGTTGAAGCGGCGAAGCGCAACGTGCAGCAGATGATTCAGGAGGCGCTGGCGCTGCTGCCGAACATTCCCGCGGAAGTGCGCATCGCGGTGCTGAGCTCGGTTGACCCGGTGCGGCTCGCGTATTTTCTCGGTTCCATTCTGAACCTCGGCGTTGAAGAAGAACAGAAGATGCTCGAAGCGAATACCGCCGACGAGCTTCTGCGTCTGGCCCACAACAGCCTCGCGCGCGAACTCGAGATCCTGCAGCTGCGCTCGAAGATTGCCACGGAAGCGCAAACCGAGATGGACAAGGCGCAGCGCGACTACGTCCTGCGCCAGCAGATGCGCGCGATTCAAAAGGAGCTCGGCGAAGATGAGACTGGCGAAGCTGCCGAAGCGGAGTTGCTGCGTGAACGTCTGGCAAAGGCTGAGCTGCCGGACGAAGTGCGTGCCGAAGCCGAACGTGAGTTGAAGCGGCTCGAACGGCTGCCTCCGGCTGCGCCTGATTACCACGTGATTCGCACGTACCTCGAGTTCATTCTGGAACTGCCCTGGTTGAAGTCGTCGGA
>DATJKO010000051.1:0-7938 GCA_035491355.1 Pyrinomonadaceae bacterium | reverse complement strand
GGCGGCGAGTGCGCGTCGTTGTTCTTCAGGCGCGACGATCTGCGGCGCGCGATCGCCTTTGCCTTTCACCGCGAATGTGTAGTCCTGCCCGCCGATCACTTTCGCAGCCGCCTCGACCTGGTAACGATGGTACATGTAGATCGGCACCAGTACGTCTTCGATCGTCGCGAGCGGCGCACCTTCGCGGATATTGTTTTCGCCAAAGCGACGCAACGCCGCCGCGCGCACCTTCATGACGTTGTCGAGTTCTTCGATGGCGTTCTTGCCGTTGTCCCACAAGTGGGCCACCGAGCTCGAACTGCTTGGCGGACGCGCGTCCTGATCGGTGAGGTACATCAATCCACGGCCGAAAGCATCGCTGAGCGTGCGATCGAGTGCCTGTGCTTCGTTTGTACCAGGCGGAAAATCCTGATAGCCGTAAGCAATAGCGACCTTGTCCCACTCTCCGAGGCCCGTCGCATAAGCTTCCGACAAATCTGGTAGACCATCCGCACCGAGTTTCGCACGTGGCGCTGGATAGTCCATCACTGACGAGCGACTAACCGGACTCGCGGCGTAGTTGTGCTGGAGTCCGAGCGTGTGGCCCACCTCGTGTGCTGCAAGTTGGCGCAGACGCGCGAGCACCATCTCGATCAACTTCGGCGAGGCAGTGCGCGTGTTGTTATACGGCGCCGTCAATCCTTCGGCGATCAGAAAGTCCTGACGATCGCGAAGCGATCCGAGCGAGACACGTCCCTGAATGATTTCGCCCGTGCGCGGATCGACCAGCGAACTGCCATACGACCAGCCACGCGTCGAACGATGCACCCATTGAATGACGTTGAAACGCACGTCCATCGGGTCGAGGTCTTCGGGCATAACTTCGACGCGAAACGCATCTTTGTAGCCGAGCGCTTCAAATGCCTGGCTCCACCAACGCGCCCCTTCGAGCAACGCGGAACGCACCGGTTCGGGCGCGCCGCGATCGACGTAGTAAACAATCGGTTCGACCGCCTCGCTGACCCGCGCCGTTGGATCCTTCTTTTGCAGACGATGCCGTGCGATGAAGCGTTTCGTAATTGGGTCTTCGATTGGCGTGGCGAAGTCCATGAAGTCGATGCCGAAGTAACCGGCTCGCGGGTCCTCCACGCGTGGCCGGTAGCCGGCAGGCGGAAGTTGAACGAAAGAATGGCGCTCCCGAACCGTGATCGACTCAGGCACGGGCACGACTTGTCTGACGAAGGCTCCCGTCGGTTCGCCGGTGAATGTCAGCGTCGTTTCAACTTCCGTGTTTTGCGGGAAGTTCTTTGTGTTCGGAAGATAGAAAGCGCTGCGAGTCGTGTCGAGTCGATAGGTGCCTTGCTGTCCTCGTTGCAGCGTGTTCGTGACCTGGTGAACGTCGCGCAGATAGAAATTGGTCGCGTCGACGAGCACGCGTCCACCTTCTTCGGCCGCGACTTCGAAGCCCCACAACGTCGATTCCGCGAACGCGTCTTTCACTGCCGTGCGTTCATCAGCGTTATTGGTGTAAGCACGAAACGCGTAATTCGGCGCGACGAGCAACACGCGTGGTCCACTGCGGTCGAAACGCACGATAGCGCTGTTGCCGAGCTGACCGCGATCGAGGCCGATGTCGTTCGAACCGATGCCTGCCGGCAGAGACTCGACGTAGAGAAACTCAGAGTTCCACTTGTCGATCTCGAGCCAGACCTTTCCGGCTTTCGCGTCCCAGTAGAACGTGAAGAAGCCTTGGAACTTCTCCATGCCCTTCACCTTATCGGTGATCGCTTGTGCGTGGAGCGAGGCGGACAATAAGAGCGACAGCATCAAGGCGCCGACGAGTTTCATTCGCTTCTCCTTTTAGTTCTCCCGCAAAGGCGCAAAGAGAGTTCCGACGAGTTTTAGGCGCTTCTCCTATAGCTCTCCCGCAAAAGGCGCAAAGGCGCAAAGAGAGTTCCTCCAGAAACGCGGCAGCGCTTTGCGCCTTGGCGCCTTTGCGGGAAAAAACATTCTCTTACTGATCGCGCCACTCGGGAATGCGACCCGGCGTCCACGGCGCACCCGCGGCCTCCAACTGCTTCTCTAACCGCGACAGGTCGGTTTCAATCAATTGCCGCAATTGGCCCAGCACCGTTTCAAAGTCCTGTGCTGCAGCGGTGTACTGATTGGCTTGCGTCTGCGTCGGTCGCGACGTCGACATGCGTTGCGCGCCCACGACGTAACCAATGCGTTCGTTGATCGACGGCGCGGTGATCATGTTGCGGCGGCGAGCTTCGGCATCCCCCGATAGAGTACGGATGATGTCGTTGGCCCGTTTCTCCAGCGCCATCGCGTTGTCGTAAAGACTGTGCGGCAACGCTGGTGTCTCGGCGATCGCGCGCTTGATCGCGGTGAGACGCGGACGCAATGCGTTCGCCGCCTGCGTCGCCCCACTCACGGCTCGCTGTAAACGCACCGCCTTCTGCTGAAACTCGACCAACGCCGAACGATCCGCAGACGACATGTTTTCCTGACCTTCAACCACAATCTGGAACTGCTGCGGTTGGCCCAACTGCGTCATCACGCCATCAACTCGCTTCGCCACTGTTGCTTTATACGTTCCCGGCATGACGAGTGGACCGGACGGTGGTTCGAAATCAGGATCCGCGTCGGGTGGCGGCGGGGCGGACAGGTTCGCTGCGGGATAACGCAGGTCCCACGTCAACCGTTGCACACCTGCGCCGATTGGACCAGTCATCCGCCGCACCACGCGATCGTTGGAGTCAGTGATCGTGATAACGATCGCCGGTGCGTCTTCCTCTTCTTCTGCGCGCAGTTGTTCGCGCGTGGGCCAACCCACCGATGTGCCGCGGCGGTCCGCTTCTCGTTCCGCTTCCTGACGTTTCTCTTTCCGCGTCCTGATCGGATCTTTCAAAAACCACGTGATCGTCGCGCCAAACGGCGGATTGTCAGCGGTGTAGTAGCGTTCGCCCTGGAAGCTCTTGCCGCGCCCGCCGAGTGGCTGCGACTGGATGTACATCAAGGCGTCCTTCATCGGAAACACGGAGGCTTCCTGTCGCAGCATTTCGGGCTTGAGCAAGCGAAGCGGCGTGTAGTCGTCGAGGATGTAGATGCCCCGGCCGAATGTGCCGACGACGAGATCGTTCTCTCGCTTTTGGATGGCGAGATCACGGACCGCGATCGTAGGCATTCCGCCCTTCAGTTGAATCCACTTCTGCCCGCCGTCGATCGAGAACCAAAGACCGAATTCAGTACCGATAAAGAGCAGATTCGGATTGACGTGATCTTCCGCAATCGCCAGCACCGGACCGTTCTTCGGCAGGTTCGCACTCAACGAGGTCCACGTGCGCCCCGCGTCAGTGGTCTTCAGCAGATACGGTTTGAAGTCGTTGTTCTGATGATTGTCGAAACTGAGGTATGCCGTGTTCGCATCGTGGTTTGAAGCAATGACCCGACTGACGTAAGCCATGTCGCCGACGCCGGGAAACTTATCGATCTTGCGCCAGTTCTTCCCGCCGTCTTCCGTGACCTGGATCAGCCCGTCGTCAGTGCCGACGTAGATCAGTCCTTCTTTCTTCGGCGACTCCGCGAGCGCGGACGCGTTGCCGAAGAATGCGGTCGAGGCGTTCTTCGCAACCGCGTCGACACCCCAAACCTTGCCCATCACCGGCAGCTTGTCGCGATCGAGATCGCGCGAGAGTTGACCACTGACGAGTTGCCAACTGTCGCCGCGGTCGTCAGTGCGGAAGAGTTTGTCGGCGGCGAAATACAGACGCGTGTGCGAGTGCGGGCTGACGATAAACGGCGAGTCCCAGTTCCAGCGCAGCGGATCGTCGTTGCGGCCGGACTGCGGCTGAATCGAAATTCGCTCGCCAGTGCGCTTGTCAAAACGCGCGAGGCCGCCGTTCTGCGATTCGGAGTAGATGGTGTTCGGGTCTTCCGGATCTACCTGCGAGCGAAAACCATCGCCGCCGTTCGTTACAAACCAATCGGGATTCGTGATCCCGGAAGCACTCCGGGTGCGCGCTGGACCACCAAAACTGAAATTGTCCTGCGTACCGCCGTAAACGTTGTAGAACGGCTTCGCATTGTCAGTCGTGACGTCGTAGAACTGCGCAACCGGAAGGTTCTGTTTGAAGTCCCAGGTCTGACCGCGATCGAAGCTCTCGTAGATCCCGCCATCGCAGCCAACAAGATAATGATCGGTGTTGTTGGGATTGATCCAGATGTCGTGATTGTCGACGTGCTTGTTGCGCTCGCCGAGACGCCGCAACGTGCGGCCGCCGTCGTCGGAAACCATCAGGAACACGTTCATGATGTAGATCCGATCGACTTCCTTCGGGTCCGCGACGATGCGCGCGTAGTACATTGCGGTCGTGTCGTATTCGTTGCGGCGTTCCCAACTACTGCCGCGATCGCTCGAACGGAAGATGCCGCCACGACGATCCGCAGCTTCGACGGTCGCGTAGATCACGTTCGAATCCACCGGCGAGATAGCGAGACCAATGCGTCCGAGTTCGACGTTAGGCAAACCAGCGCGCAACTTGTTCCACGTCGCGCCCGCGTCGGTCGACTTGTAGATCGCGCTCTCGGGGCCACCGTTGATAAGCGTCCACATGTGACGGCGGCGTTGGTACGAAGCACAGTAAACGGAGTTCGGATCGTTCGGATCGATCACGACGTCAGTGACGCCGGTGTTCTCGCTGATGTTGAGGATGCTCTTCCACGTCTTGCCGCCGTCGGTGGTTTTGAAAAGACCACGCTCGCCGCCTGGTCCCCACAGTGGCCCCTGCGCCGCGACGTAAACGATGTTTGGATCTTTCGGATCGAGCGCGATGCGTCCAATGCGTTCCGAATTCTTGAGGCCGACGTTGCGCCACGTGCGGCCGCCGTCATCTGACTTATAGAGCCCGCTGCCGTACGACACGCTGCGCTGGCTGTTGTTCTCACCGGTACCCACCCAGACGGTCAGAAAGTTCTTCGGATCGACGGCGATGGCGCCAATCGAGTACGACGCTTCGTTGTCGAAGATCGGGGTCCAGGTAACGCCGGCGTTAAGCGTCTTCCACACACCGCCCGACGCAACCGCAACGTAATAGCGCGTCGCGTTATTCGGATCGATCGCGAATCCGACGACGCGTCCCGAGGTGAACGCCGGACCAATCGATCGCAGTCGCAACCCGTTGAAGGTCGGCGTGGACATCGGATCGCGTGGCGTGGGCGACGCGTCGGGTGTCGGAGTCGGACTCGCTGTTGGAGACGCTAGCGGCGATGCCGCAGGTGTTGGAGAAGGCGACGGTGACGGTTGTTGGGCCGTAACGTTAAGCGGGGAAACAACTAACACGCAAAGCAGAAGCAGTACACCAGCGCACGCAGAGGTAGTCATGAAAGGGCGTCCTCTTTCTCGAGTGTGTAAAAGCTGTTTAGGTACGAACAGGAGACACGGATCACGCGGAGCCGTGTTTTACTAACTCTTCACCAAGATGCTTATGCAGGAAATCAATTGTGCGCTGCCACGCATCGGCAGCGGCTTCCTCGATGTAAACCGCGGGACGCGAATCGTTGAAGAAAGCATGATCCGCTCTGCGGTAGATGACCACTTCGAACGACTTGCCGAGTGCTTTCAACTTGCTCTCGAGCTCTCGCACTGATTGAGGCGTTACGAAACCGTCTTTCTCAGCGTAAAGACCAAGCACTGGAGAATGCAGGTTCGGCAGATCGGGTTTGACGTTTGGATGTCCGCCGTAAAAAACGACGCATGCGCCGACCTTTGCGTTCTTGGTGGCGGTGTAGAGCGCCAATGCGCCACCCATGCAGAAACCGACGACACCGATCCTGCGGCTCGTCACCGCGTCGTGTTTTAGCAGGTAATCAACTGCGCCTTCCAACTCTTTCTCCGCTTCGTCGATGCGGAGCGCCATCATCAGCTTGCCGGCTTCGTCAGGCGATTTTGTCGTCTTGCCGTGGTAGTGATCGGGAGCCAGCGCGACGAAACCGGCCGCTGCGAATCGATCGCAGACGTCCTTGATGTGGTCCACGAGTCCCCACCACTCCTGAATCACGACCACACCCGGTCCACCGCCGTTTTCCGGTGCGGCTTCGTAACCACTGATGCTGCCGCCGTTCACTGGAAACTCAACCATTTCTCCCACGACTCGCCTCCTTGATCTCAACCGTTGCGTGTTTCGGATGTAGTTCGCAACACACCGTCCCAGCGGTTCATGACGTCGAGATGAATATCAAACTGATCGACCACGCGCATCGTAACGTGATTGATCATGTCGTCAAGACTCTGCGGATGATTATAGAAAGCGGGCACTGGCGGCAGGATCACGACTCCCATTCGCGCCAGCTTCAACATGTTCTCGAGGTGTATTTCGTTGAACGGCGACTCGCGTACGACGAGCACCAGCTTGCGACGTTCTTTCAGGATCACGTCGGCGGCACGATGAATCAGGTTGTCACCAAGACCATGGGCGATCGCCGCCACCGTGCGCATGCTACATGGCGCGATCACCATGCCAAGCGTTACAAACGATCCACTCGAGATCGCCGCCCCCTGATCCCCACTGACGTAACTCTCCGTCGCGAGGTCTTGAATGTCTTTTAGCGAGTAGGGTGTCTCATGCGTGAGCGTGCGCGCCCCCCACTTACTCACGACGAGATGCGTCTCCACGCCCGAGCCGTGCAGCATCTGCAACAGGCGCACTCCAAAGATCGTCCCGGTTGCGCCAGTAATACCGACAATAAGCCGCGTAGGTTTCAGCTGCTCCATAGGGTTGGCCGCATTTTCCCACGGATGTTAACAAAAACAAAAAGGCCGGACGTAAGTCGCCCGGCCTTCAATCAGTAATTCGCGACAGCTAGCCGCGCGTAACTACGCTTGCACTGCGGTGTACTTGTCGATCATTCGCGTGATCGATTCTTTGCTGGTCGCACCGACAACGCGTTCGACTTCCTTGCCCTCGCGGAACAGGATCAGCGTCGGGATGCCCTTGATGCCGTAGCGCTGCGCGGTCGACGGGTTGTCGTCCACGTTCAACTTCACGACGGTTGCTGTCTCGTTGTACTGCTGAGCAACGGCTTCAACTGTCGGCGCCAGCATGCGGCAAGGCGTACACCATTGCGCCCAAAAATCGACCAGCACCGGCCTGCTGGAGCCCAGTACTTCGTTCTCAAACGAGCTATCGCTCACTTCCTTAACAAATTCACTCATATTTCAATCGCTCCTAGTCTCTTAATCTTTCCAAAAATAGTTAACCTCGATTAGATGCCTTCGCCTTCGAGGAAGTTCTTTAACAGCCGTGCTCGCGACGGGTGGCGCAGCTTACGCAGTGCCTTCGCTTCGATCTGTCGAATGCGCTCGCGCGTTACGTTGAAGTTCTGGCCCACTTCTTCCAGCGTTCTTTCATGACCGCCGTTGTCGAGACCAAACCGCAGACGAATGACGCGCTCTTCGCGCGGACTCAACGTCTGCAACACGTCGCCGGCGATCTCTCGCAGGTTCGACGTGATCACTCGCGCCGCCGGACTCTCGCTCGACTTGTCTTCGATCAAATCGCCCAACTGCGAATCCCCGTTTTCGCCGATCGGCGTTTCCAAAGAAATCGGATCCTGCATCAACTTGCGTGCTTTCCGCACTTTATCGACGGAGGTGTCCATCTTCTTGGCGATCTCTTCAGTCGTAGGTTCGCGTCCGAGTTCGCGCACCAGTTCACGCGAGGTGTTCTTGAGTTTGTTAATCACCTCGATCATGTGGACCGGGATGCGAATCGTGCGCGCCTGATCGGCGATCGCGCGCGTGATTGCCTGGCGAATCCACCAGGTGGCGTAAGTCGAAAACTTGTAACCGCGGCGCCAGTCAAACTTGTCGACGCCCTTCATCAAACCGAGGTTACCTTCCTGAATCAAATCGAGGAACTGCAAGCCGCGGTTCTGATATTTCTTGGCGATTGAAAC
>DATJKO010000050.1:0-10836 GCA_035491355.1 Pyrinomonadaceae bacterium | reverse complement strand
AGCTCGCTGGCAACGATGTAAACGTCATCGCCGTGCTCGAACGCGGAGTACTCAAAATCCGGATGAACCGCGATGCCAAGGTTCGCTGGGAGCGTCCAGGGGGTGGTGGTCCAGATGAGCACGAAAACTTTTCGTCCCGCCAACGCCGGATCGATCTCGGCCGGATCGCTGCGCAGCGGAAACTTCACATAAACCGACGGGCTCGTGTGCTGGTGATACTCAACTTCCGCTTCCGCTAGAGCTGTTTGATCCTTGATGCACCAGTAAACCGGACGGGCGCCTTTGTAGACGTAACCACGCTCGACGAACCGCGCGAACATGCGGGCAGTCTCGGCTTCGTAGTGGTTCGACATCGTCAAGTACGGATCGTCCCACTGGCCGAGGATGCCGAGACGTTTGAAGTCGCGTGTTTGGCTCTTGAGTGCGTTCTCCGCGTGCTCGCGGCAGATGCGGCGAAACGTTTCGACGCTGAGGTCGCTCTTCTTTTTGCCTTTTTTCTCGAGCGCTCTTTCAACGTGCTGCTCGATTGGCAGACCGTGGCAGTCGTAACCCGGAACATACGGCGCGTCGAACCCCAACATCACTCGTGATTTGACGATGAAATCTTTGAGGATCTTGTTCATCGCGGTGCCGAGATGAATGTCGGCATTGGCGTACGGCGGACCGTCGTGAAGGATGAACTTTTCGCGTCCGGTGCGAGACTCGCGAACGCGCTGGTAGAGGTCTAATTCTTCCCATTTTTGCAGGCGCGCGGGCTCACTCTGCGCCAGATTCGCCTTTTGGGAGAAGTTCGTCTTCGGCAGATTTATTGTTTTCTTTAGATCGAGTGGGGTTTCTGTGGACATAAGTTTGAATTCGCAATAGTAACAAGTTAGTCGCAAAAAGGCACAAAGGAGGATAGCCAATAACTGATAAGCTTCCCTGTGTGTTTTGTGCCTTTTTGTGGCTCAAAACAAAGAACCCGAACCATCAAGGATGATTCGGGTCCGGTTAGTGCGCTTTGGCTTATCGCTTAACCTATAAACATCTCATCCTCAGCGTAGGTTTGATTTATGGGCTTCGGCACGGGCGCGACGAGCACTTCGAGGCCACGGCGGAAGCCCGCCATAATCGCCGCCAGCTCGCGCGCCGGCTCTATCACTCGCGACTGAATGAAGTCGGTCGTCAGTACCACCTGGCTGTGTGTCCTATCGATCGTGTTGCTGACCAGTTCGACCTTGTCGCGTGCCTGGATTGCGGTGTCGCTGACGAGCGACTTTAGTTCGCTAACCTCATCTTTGACAATCGCCAGCGAGTCCGAGAAGTGCTGGGTAGCGGTCGAGAGATGACTCGAAACCGCGGTGAATTGTTCGGCGATCAGTTTGCCCTGGACGGCAATCTGCTTGCCTTGCTCGCTCATCACGGACATGCGTTCGATGAGCGGCTCCAGCTTGCTTTCCATCCGGTTGACCGACTTCACCGCGCGATTGACGAACACGGCGATCGACACCATCGCGATCGCGATGACGATAAACGAAGCAGCAATAATCACCATCACCCAGAACATCGGATCGTTGGTGTTCATCTGCAAGAGCGCGAGGCTATTTATCATTGCCGATTTTCAATTGCCAATTGCCAACTTAAGATTGATGTTCATGCCGGTTGCCAATTGAGTGGGTTCTAGTCGAGCGAAAATCGAAAATTGGCAATCGGCAATCTCCTCAGTTGCTCTTGTCGCCGAAGTTTGGCGCTTCGATGCGGCCCGACATTTCGGTCTTGCGCTTTTCTTCCTGATAGGCCTTCTTGCCCGCGTCGATGGCTGCGGCAACAGTGCCACCCTGGCGGGCCGCTGCTTCACGCGCCGTTTGGGCCACTTCGCCAATCTTGCCGGCGGCTTGCGTGTAGAGTTCACCCGCGCGGTCGCGCGTGGCTTCGTAGTATTCGCCGGCGCGGTCGCTCAGTTGTTGGGCCGCTTCGCGCGAACGGTCGATGCCTTTTCGCGTCGCATCGGCGATGTCGCCGCGCAGTTCCTGACCTGATTTAGGCGCAAAAAGCAGGGCCAGAATCGCTCCGATGCCGCCGCCAATCAGCAAGTAAGTTAATCGCGTCGAAATGCTATCGCCGCTATCTCTCCGATAATCGTCGTATCCCATTTTTATGGGGTCCTTTCTGTAAATGATTTCGGTGTTGGACTATAGCACGACGGAAATGCGAATTGCGAATTGCGGATTGCCCAGTTGCGAGCTTGCGAGTTTGGGCCAACTGGGCGGCTATTCGCAATTCGCATTTCGCAAATTCGCAATCACCTCCCGTTGTACTGTTCCAGCTTACGGTACAGCGTTTTGCGGCCGATGCCGAGGGCGCGGGCGGCGTGCGACTTGTCGCCGGCAGTGTAGTCGAGCGTGGCTTCAATTGCCTGGCGTTCAATCTCTTCCATGGACGAAGGGACGGTGATCTGGAACGTGGTGGTGCGTCCCTCGCTGGCTGCTTTCGCGCGTTCGACTTTGATTTGATCGCGTTCCTGGAGCGCGATCTTGCTGATCGCTTCCGGAAGGTCTTCGAGTTCGATCTGACGCCCGGACGCGATGATCACCGCGCGCTCGATCGCGTTTTCGAGTTCGCGTACATTGCCCGGCCAGTCGTACGTGATCAGTGCCTGCAAGGCATCTTTGGAGATGCCGGAGATGAATCGACCGGTCTTATGCTTGTAGTGCTCGATAAAGTGGATAACGAGCGGATGAATGTCTGGCGGCCGTTCGCGCAACGGCGGCAGCCTAATCGGAAACACTGACAGACGATAGAACAGGTCCTGCCGGAATGTGCCGAGGTCGACCGCTCGTTTCAAGTTAACGTTCGACGCCGCCAAAACACGCACATCCGTCTTGATCACCTCGTTGCCGCCGACGCGCGTCAGTTCGCCGTCCTGCAACACGCGCAGTAGTTTTACTTGCGCTGACGGACTCATTTCACCGACTTCATCGAGAAACAGCGTGCCGCCGTTTGCTTCTTCGAAACGCCCCCGACGCAACGCACGCGCGTCAGTAAACGCGCCTTTCTCGTGACCAAACAGTTCCGATTCCAGCAGCGTCTCAGGAATCGCGCCGCAGTTCAGTTTTACGTACGGTTGATCTTCGCGACCGGAGTTGAAGTGGATCAGATTGGCGAGCAGTTCCTTTCCCGTACCTGACTCGCCTTCGATCAGCACGGTTGTTTGCGTGTCGGCAACACTCAACGCGAGTTCGATTGCGCGGCGGATGCCGGATGTTTGACCGATGATGCTGTCGCCGCCGTAACGTTCGTGCAGCGCTGTCCGCAGGTGCATGATCTCGGCTGACAGTTGATCGCGCTCGAGTGCGGTGCCGACCTGGTCGGCGATACCTTCGACCAGCGTCACTTCATGTTCTTCGAAGCCTTCGCGCGCCTCGCTCCACACGAGGCCCAACAAGCCAAACGTTTGTCCGGCGACACGAACCGGCGCGACGAGTGCAGCGCGTCCGCCCAGCACGGCGTTGAAAGCCAGTCGAATCGGAAACGGCAGGTCAGTTTCCAGCAGACGCAGCGTTTTGCCCTGGGCCAACACCTCGACCATTGCGGGAAACGCAGTCACGTCCAGCGATTTTCCGTGCGCGTCAAACAGTCCCTGAACGGAATCCACCGCGGCATTGGGCGCGGCTTTGAAGCCCGCCAGACTGATCTTTCCACCGGCGGGATCGAGCACGCCGAGTGCGGCGTAGTCGGCGCCCACCAAAGCGACCGCGCGTTCCAGGACCAGCGACGAAACCTCGTTGAAATCGGATCGCGCATTCAATGCATTGGCGATTGAAAGCAGCGACCGCTTCGTTTCCGCTTCGCGTTCTTTGTCGCTGTAGAGACGCGTGTACTGGTACCCAACGGCGATCTGCCCGGCGATGGATTCGAGAAACGACACTTCATCGTCGAGCCACTCTCGCGGCGTGCCGGTTGTGTGCAGACCAACCAGTCCGAGAACGTCGTCGTTCAAAATCACCGGCACGACCAGCAGCGAGCGCGTCCCCAAACTAGCCGTCAGAAACCTGACTTTCTGATCGAGTCCGGGCGCCGAAGTGTCGTTGAGACGGATTGGTTTGCGAATATCGACGTGTTCTGAGAGCTGTATCAGATCGAGCGGAATGACTGTCCCCAGGCTCGACGGCACGTCCTCAGACGCGCGCCATTCGTGACTGATGCGCAACTCGCTCGCGGACTTGAGTTGAATCACGTCACAACGGTCGACGTTCATCATTCGCCCGAGTTCCGACACGATTACAGTGAGGAAGCGGTCGAGGTTGATGGCTCCCGGGAGGGTCATGGCCAGGCGATTGATGATCCCCTCGCGCGCCTCGTGCATTTTGATCTTTCGTTCTAATGAGAGCGATTGGGCGGTGTTAGACATCGTCGTCACAGAGCATAGACGAAGGCAGAAGAAAATGCGAAATGCGAATTTCGGATTTCGAATACCCCAAATTCGCAAATCGCATTTCCGCAATTCGCATTTCGAGTATCCTCAAATTCGCAATTCGCATTTCCGCAATCCGCAATTTATAATTTGGCCATGCCTATCTACGAGTTCGAGTGCCGGAAGTGCAAGGCACACCTGGAAGTCTTTCAGAAGATTAACGACAAGCCGCCCGTCAAATGCCGGAAGTGCGGCGGCCGCCTGGAGCGCAAGATCTCAGCGCCGGCGATTCAGTTCAAGGGTTCAGGTTGGTACGTTACCGACTACGCGTCCAAGGCAACGAAGGGCGAGCGGTCGGAATCCGAGTCGTCGGCGGAAGCAAAACCCGACAAGTCAGAGAAAGCAGAGAAGACGAGCTCCCCGAAGAAGACTTCCGACAAGGGTTCATCCCCGAAAGCATCAACCGGCGATTAAGCCGCTCCTCAACTTTAGACATGCGCTCGCGTAGGTCATCAACAAACGCATTGATTGCGATCCTTGTGACACTCCTGGTCGCGGCGTCGATACTGGCCCAATCAGGTAACCGGCCAAACGCGAACGCCGCTAATGGCGTGTTGGTTGGGGTGGTGGCGCGTCGCGAAGATCAGAAGGCCTCGCCGATTACCAGCAAAGAAGTTTCCGTTTACGACAACGGCGTCGAACAGTCGATCCGCAACTTCACTCCGGATCCGTCGCCCGCGAAAATCGTTTTGCTCGTTGATAATTCATTGTCGATTCGGGCGGACGTCGAGAAGCTGGAGCAGGCGGCGCGTGAGTTTGCTTACGAAATCTACGAAGGCGACAAGTTGTTGATCGTGGGTTACGACGAGCAGGCGGAAATCGTCGCTGATTGGACTGACGACGCGAAAGGGATCGAGAAGGCGTTGAAGCTGTTTCGTAAGAAAGGCCAGCCGCACTTGTTCGACGCGATTCGCGTGGTGGTTGAAGAAGCGCTACGGCCGGTGCAGGGACAGAAGCGAATTATCGTCGTTATCAGTGATGGATTAGATCGCGGCAGCAAAGCGACGTTCGAACAGACGCTCGCCGAATTGCAGTCTGAGAACATCATGGTCTATGCGGTGCAGGCCGTCGATCGCACGCGCGGCGCGATCCGGCGTGATGTACCGAAGCCGAGAGTGGTGATCGACAAATTGGCCGAGGGCACGGGCGGGCAGATTTTTTCAATCGAGGAACCGCAAGTGGCGGCGAAGGCGATCTGCGATGAGTTGCGACAGAATCGTTACGTGCTTTCGTATGTGCCGTCGAATGCGCCGTTTGGTCAGGCGCGAAGTTTGTTGGTGTTGGGGAACCAGGGAATTACGGTGAGGTCGAAGTCGATGCAACAGCCGAACTAGCGCTTCTTCTGACGCCGCGAGTAGAAATAAAAAAGCCCCGCCATAATCAACACGACGAGAGCTTCCATAAACAGAAAAAACCGCAGCGAGAATGTGTGGTCGTCGTCTGTGAAGGAGTCTGAGTAAGCGACGTAGGTTCCGACAATCAATCCGCCGGCGATCCAGATCAGTTGTCGTTTTCTATCCCACAAAACCGTGTGTCACTTTTCTTTCAATAAACCCGAGAGCCAGTGCACGAGATTTAGCGCGTACTGTTTATTATCGTAGCCCTCGTAATTCATCCCCATTTTGAACTTTTCCTGCCCGGCGATCTGCGCGCTGAGCATTGCCGCCTCGCCATGGACCACGACGCGACCCTTGCCAACCTTGAACGCCAGCGCCTGCGCACGTCCGGCGGCTGAGACCAGCTCTTTCTGTTCGTGATTCGGCGAGTCCTGAGCGGTGTCAGACAGTTTCAAGAGCATCGAACTCTCCGCCGGTCCCTTCAGCGACTGCCCGGTAAAACTCAGCACCTTATTGACGCGCTCTTTTTCGTTGCGTCCTTCGAAAATCGGATGTGGCCCAAGCAGCTTGTTCTCGCGCGAGAAGATTAGCAACGAAGGATTCCGCGGCAGCGAGTTAGCGGCGTCGGACGTATACCCCTTGCTCATATCGACCCCGAGCTTCGTTCCGAGCGCGGCCGCAGCGCCCCCGAACGGCGCATGGTCGGCAATCAGCAGCAAAGCACCGCCGCCCTTCACCCAATCGTAAACCGCCTGGATTTCCGCTTCCGTAAACGCCGACTGGTCCGATCCGGCGTCATCCATCTCCTCGGCGCCGAGTGCGTTCGCGATCACCAGGACCTTAAAACTGTCGAGTGATTGCTTCGTGAACGTCTTGCGATTGCGAATCACCTGGTAGCCATCGTTCATCAGCAGATCGACGAACGGTTTGTAGCGCCCGTCAGCGGTGTGGAAATTGTGATGCGCTTCGTCAAACATCACGCGCGGACCGCTACGCGAGTAGGCGGGGTTCTCGACGGAAGTATTGAATTCCAGATCGGGCGACTGTTGGCCCAACACTGCCAAAGGGAGGACCAATAGGAAAACACAGATTGTAAACAATTTCATTTTGATAATAGTTTCGCTAGTCGCTCGGCGGCGAGCATGAGTGTTTCGTCTTTCTTGCAGAAACAGAAGCGAACTTGTTGTGCGCCATCGGCGGGATTGCTGTAGAAGCTCGACCCCGGCACGCAAGCGACGCCGATTTCCCGAATCAAGTGACGCGTGAATTCCACGTCGTTGGCGAAGCCAAACGCCGAGACGTCGGTCATGATGTAGTAAGCGCCGTCCGGGGAAAAGGTCTTGAACCCCGCGTCTTCCAACACCGGCAACAGCATGTCGCGACGCACCCGGTAGTCTGCCTGCAATCGATCGTAGTACTCGGCCGGCAGCGACAAAGCGTAAGCACCGGCAGCCTGCAGCGGCGCTGCGGCGCCGACCGTCAGGAAATCATGGACCTTGCGAATCGCGCCCGTGATCTCCGGTGGCGAGATGCAGTAACCGACGCGCCAACCCGTGACCGAGTAAGTCTTCGACATCGAATTCACGACAACGGTACGTTCACGCATGCCCTCGATCTGGGCCATCGAGATGTGTTCGATATCGGCGTCTTCGCGTGGATACAGAATGTGCTCGTAAATCTCGTCGGTGAAGCAGAGCGCGTCAAACTCGCGGCACAACGACGCGATGAACTCCATCTCGTCGCGAGTGAAAACCTTGCCGGTGGGATTATTCGGATTGCAGACGATGATCGCTTTCGTTTTTTCGTTGAACGTGGCGCGGAGTTGATCGCGATCGAAACTCCAATCGGGCGCGCGCAGCGGAACGTGACGCGGACGCGCGTCGGACAGGATCGCGTCGGGCGCATAGTTTTCGTAAAACGGTTCGAAGACGATCACTTCGTCGCCCGGATCCACGGTCGCCATCATGGCGGCGATCATCCCTTCGGTCGATCCGCAAGTGACGGTGATCTCAGTTTCCGGATCGATGTCGAGACCGAGGTGCCATTTCGTCTTGCGGGCGATTGCGTCGCGAAAATCTTTCGAGCCCCAGGTGATCGCGTATTGATTGATGTCGCGTTCGATGGCTTCCATCGCGTGACGCTTGATGTCTTCGGGCGCCGGAAAGTCGGGAAAGCCTTGCGAGAGATTCACCGCGCCGTGCTTCATCGCTTCGCGGGTCATCTCGCGAATTACAGACTCGGTAAACAAACTCGCCTTGTGAGATACGTGGCGGCTCTTGGAGATTGAAGGTGTCGACATGGTGTTTACTCACTTTAGCCTCAAAAAGGCACAAAAGACACAAAAGGAATCAAAGCAAGAAAACCGTTGTAGTGGCTTCTGCGTTCGTCGCCTTTTGCGTTCTTCGAACTTGCTTGCTTTCACTCTATCCCTCTCTCCGGTCTTCTTGTGCCTTTTGTGTGTTTTGTGCCTCTTTGTGGTTAAGGAATGATCGTTTCGCCTGCAGCTTCGCGTTTCAGCTGATCGAGGATGGACCGGATCGCGGCGGCGTAGCTGCCGTTGGGCGCAAGCTGGAGATACTTTTCATACGCCGCGACCGCTTCCTTTGGCTTCTCGAGTCGTTCGTAAGCTGCGCCGAGCATTTGATAGATCACCGGTTCGCTGTCGGAAAGCTGGTCCAGCGCTTTGCGCAACTCGAGAACAGCTTCCGCATATTGTCCTTTGTCTTCAAGCACGCGCGCGAGTCCGACGTGCGCTTCGGGTTGAAAGCCGCCCGCTTCGCGTATCGCACGACGAAACGATCGTATCGCTTCGTTGTCAGATCCTGCTTCGCGCTGGATGCGTCCCTCGACCGCCGACGCTTCAGGGTAAACCGCCCGCGCCTGTCGCGCGGAGTCGATCGCCTCGAGCGCTTCGTTCGTCTTATTCAAATCGAGCAAGACTCGCGCTAGACCAACGTGCGCCGCTGCATATGACGGTCGAAGCTTGATCGCATCGCGATAAAGGTCGGCGGCTTTCTGTTTTTCCGCATCGTCGCGCGCCTGTTCGCGTGCATTCTCCGCTTTTTGAAACGTCAACTCGGCCTCATCGCTCGTCGCGACCAGTTTCACAGCGAGCGAGCGACGTCCCGGGAGCAGCACTGCGGTTGTTTCCTTGAAGCCTGTCGCTCGAACACGAACTGTGTGCCGGCGCGGCGCCACTTTCGTGACCGAGAGTTTGCCGGAAGCGTCGGTTGTACCGCGCCTGATTTCGTCGATCCAGACGATCGCGTTCGGCTCTGATGTGATTACGACAGGCTGCTGGGCGCTAATCGACGGGGCAACAAGTAAGACGAAAAACGCAATCGCAAAAAGCTTCATAACAAACGGATATTATTCTTCGTTGCCGGGTCCACCGACACGCCGCTGGCGTACGCTCGGATCAGCATTCCTCACGCGCGATCCGACTTCCGGCTTGAAGTTGCCCGCCGCGTCGTACAGGCGCTTGTATTGAAGCCAATTTCGAACGACGCCTTGAATATACCCGCGCGTCTCTTTGAAGGGAACAGCTTCGGCCCACTCGTCCATGTCAAATGGCAACGTCGCCTTCCACTGAACAACGCGTCCCGGTCCGGCATTGTAAGCCGCCGCGACATACTCGATGCGCCCGTACTTGTCGATCTGATCGCGCAGGTACGCCGTGCCGAGTTGGATATTCAAACGCGGCTCGTAAAGTGATTCGACAGTAATCTCGCGACTGACGCCATACTTTTTAGCCGTCAAGCGGCCGGTCGGCACCAGCACCTGCATAAGTCCGTACGCATTCGCGCTCGAACGCGCACGCGTGGTGAAGATCGTCTCCTGGCGAATCAAACCGGCGACCTGATAAGGATCGAGGCTGCGATTCTTCGATTCGTCGACGATGATGTCCCAGTGTTTTAGCGGGTAGAAGACGTCCCACTGTTCGCGCGTCATCTCTTCCGGCTTCATCTGCGAGTAATCAGGAAAGCTTCGGCGCATCGTGTTCAAGGCGCGGACGTTGTCGTCGTCCGAGCGATAAATGCGAGCAATCGCGAGATTGATCTTGGGACTGTCGGGAGCCTTCTCGCCGGCGGACGCCAGTTCTTTCAACGCCCAGTCGTCGAGTCCGATGTTCGACAACTGATCGGCTTTGACAATTCGCGCATCTGCATCGGGGCCGGATGTCTCTTCCGCGACTGTGACGGTTTTCAAATTCGCGACGGCGCGGGCGACGATCGAATCGGCGGGGAAAGTTTTCGGCTGCGTGGTTTTGCTCACGACGTCGAGTCGTTGCTTCGCGAGATAGCCGTACCAGTTCGCGTCGTAACGCGCCTGCATCGCTTCGTAGAGTGCGCGGGCCTCGGCCAACTTGCCTGCTCGCTCTGAATCGCGCGCCGCCCAATAGCCGGCGCGGCCACGGTTGTCGGTGTTCTTGTCGGCGTAGTAAGCGAGATGCTCGGTCAGCATGCGCGATGATTCGGCGAAGTTTTTAGCATCGTGTGCTTCCCAGGCAAGGTCGAACTGCGCCTGGGCCACGTCGATCGAGCTGCCGAAGCCGTTCACTGCCGCACGCATGAAATACGAGGCGTCGGCATCGTTCTTCGCGTCTTTGGCGATCTGTCCCACGGCGACAAACGTACGCGGTGTGAAAACGCTCTGCGGAAACGCGCGACGCAATTCTTCGGCTGTGGCGCGTGCCTGTTCCCACTGTTTGGCGCGCGCGTAGGTTTGCGCGAGATAGGAAAGCGCTTCGGCGCGAGTTTCAGCGGCAGAACTGGGAACACTGTTCAACGCGGATACGGCGTCAGGCGTTTTGCGCACGCTGTAAGCAGCGATACCGCGACGAAGCTGGTTCTCGCTCGTTGCAGTCGCCGCAAACTTGCCGAACGCTTCGCTGTAAGCAGCCAATGCGTCGTTGAATTTCTTTGCGGTGTACAAACGATCGGCGCGCGTGATTGCTTCTTCGACGGTTGCGGGGGATGTTGTTGATTGAAGACTCGTGATCGCGGTTGCGGCTTCAGCGGCTTGGTCTGAAGCAGGTGCGAAAAA
>DATJKO010000049.1:0-4268 GCA_035491355.1 Pyrinomonadaceae bacterium | reverse complement strand
GCGGCGAAGCTGCTCGAAAACACTTTTCGCGCTGTGAACATCGGTATGGCGAACGAGATGGCGCGTCTTTGTTACGCGCTGAATATCGACACTTGGGAAGTGATTCGCGCGGCGGCGACAAAGCCGTTCGGGTTCATGGCGTTCTATCCCGGGCCGGGAATCGGCGGACACTGTATCCCGCTCGATCCGCATTACCTGTCGTGGAAAGCACGGCAACACGGGTTTGATTCGCGGTTCATTAGTCTCGCCGAGGAAGTTAATTCGCGCATGCCGGAGCACGTCGTGCAACTGGTTGCCGATGGATTGAACGACGCAGAGAAAGCGGTAAAAGGATCGAAAGTGCTGTTGCTTGGTGTCGCTTACAAACGCGACGTCGACGACGTGCGCGAGAGTCCCGCATTGTCGATCATCGACCGGTTGCGCGCGAAAGGCGCGAACGTGCGTTATCACGATCCGTTTGTGAAAGAGCTGAATTTCGAAGATGCGCACATCGAAGCTAGTGGCGAGCCGTTGTCGTCCATGCCGCTGAGTGACGACGAGCTGAAGTCGACTGATTGCGTAATCATCGTGACGGACCACAGCGAGATCGACTACAAGCGCGTTTGTTCGCTGGCGCCGCTGATCGTCGACACGCGCAACGCTTTAAATGGCGAACTCAGAAGCGCGAGCAAGGCGCGAGTGATACGGTTGTAAGTAGGTTGTGCTTTGTACTTTGTACTTTGTACTTTGTACTTTGTACTTTGTACTTTGTGCTTTGTACTTTGTACTTTGTGCTTTGAGATTTGTGATTTGTGATTTGTACTCTGCGCTTTGTGCTTTGAGATTTGTGATTTGTACTTTGCGCTTTGCACTTTGTAACTATCGTGTGTTTAGTAGCCCTTCCAGCTAGCGAACAAAGAACAAAGTACGAAGTACAAAGTACAAAGCATTAAGCCCAAGTTCAAAGCAAATCCCCGAATGCTCAAAGTAATCAACGTCGTCGGCGCGCGGCCTAACTTCATGAAGGTTGCGCCGATCGTGGCTGCGATGAAGGCGCGGCTCACGAAGTTTCAACCGCTCGTGGTCCACACCGGACAACACTACGACGCGGACATGTCAGATTCGTTCTTCCGCGATCTTCAACTTCCTCAACCTGATACTCATCTCGACGTCGGCTCCGGTTCGCATGCAGCGCAGACTGCTGCTGTGATGGAACGTTTCGAGCCTGTCGTGCTGAACGAAAAACCCGATTGGGTGCTCGTCGTCGGCGACGTGAACTCGACGATCGCCTGCGCGCTTGTTTGCGTGAAGCTCGGCGTGAAGGTCGCGCACGTCGAAGCTGGTTTGCGCAGCCGCGACCGTACGATGCCCGAAGAGATCAATCGACTTTTGACCGATCAAATTTCGGATCTCCTGTTCACGCCTTCGCATGACGCTGACGAGAACCTTCGCGCTGAGGGCATTCCAGAAGAGCGAATTCGCTTTGTCGGCAACGTCATGATCGACTCGCTGCACCAGAACCTCGAACGTGCGCGACGATCGTCAGTGCTTGGTGATCTCGGTGTTGGCGATCGCGAGTTCGCGGTGATGACGTTGCATCGACCGTCGAATGTCGACGTGCCGGAGACGTTCGCCCGCATCCTTTCGGCGTTGGAAACGATCACTGAAAAACTGCCGGTCGTGTTTCCCGTGCATCCGCGAACGCGCAAGACGATCGCGGCCCTCGGGTTGAGTGAACGTGTCGCGGCAATGAAGAACTTGCGCGTTGTCGATCCGCTTGGTTATCTCGATTTTCTCGCGCTTTACAGCCAGTCGCGGCTTGTGTTGACGGATTCGGGCGGCATCCAGGAGGAGACGACTGCGCTCGGCATTCCCTGCCTCACGTTGCGTGAGAACACTGAGCGTCCGATCACTGTCGAGTTGGGTACCAACGTTGTCGTCGGTACGGACACTGCGAAGATCGTGAACGCGGCGTCGGCTGCATTGAATGGCGCTGGTCCAAAAGCTGTGACGCAGCCGCCACTTTGGGATGGTCACACTTCCGAACGCATCCTCAATGTACTCGAAGAAGTCTCGCCCCAAGAATCCTGATAGATGGGCACGCTGCGAAAAATCAAACGCGCGCTTCGCGGAGAGGTAAAGCTGACGGTAGCTGGTCTGGAAGCGCTGCGGCGCACGCGTGCGTCGTTGCAGCAGCGAAAAGAACGGGCCAATCTCGATCGTGAAGATCCGTTGAATCTGCGTTCCCCCTCTCGTGAAGCCAAACTTTTCCCTATCAATTCGCAGAACGATCCCGAACTTCTCGCTCGAGCTGATCAACTCATCCATCAGACATTTGATTGGAACCGCGATCCGCAGTCAGGATACGTCTGGACTCTCGATTACCACCGCGACATCAGTTTGCAGCGTTCCGACGGCTCGGACGTGCGCGTCGTCTGGGAGTTAAATCGTCTGGGCCACTTCATCACGCTCGCCCGCGCTTACAAAGTCACGAAAGATGAGCGCTATGCGACCGCGTTCGTAGAACAACTCCGCAGTTGGCGGCAACAGAACCCGTATGGCCGTGGTCCAAACTGGACGTGTGCAATGGAAGTCGCTCTGCGGGCGATCAATCTGCTCGTCGCGTCTCACCTGTTTCGCGGTTCGCCGCCGCTCGACCGACAATTTCTGCTGCGGCTGTTTCAACAACACGGCAACTACATTCGCGGCAATCTCGAGTTTTCGTACATCGCAACCAGCAATCATTACCTTTCAGACGTCGCCGGGCTGCTGTGGCTCGGCGTGATGGCGCCAGAGCTCCGCGATGCTGAGAGTTGGTGTGAGTTTGGGCTCAAAGAATTGCTGCGCGAAATGGACAAGCAGGTTCTTCCCGATGGGGCGGATTTTGAGTCATCGACTGGTTACCATCGCTTCGCCACCGAACTGTTTCTCTATTCGTTCCTGCTGTGCCGCGAGAATGAAATCGCTATCGACAGGAACTATTGGGACAAACTTCACGCGATGCTCCTGTACATTCGCGCTTACCTGCGGCCGGATGGATTTGCTCCCCTAATCGGCGACACAGATGGCGGACAATTCCTTCCGCTTCAGCGGCGGCGTGCCGACGATCATCGTTATCTTTTGGAAGTTGGTGCTGAAGTATTCAACGATGTGACATTGCGAGAGCCGGAGGCTGGATCGACAGCGTTCCCGCATGCCGGAATGTACGTCATGCGGCACGACGATCTTTACTTGTGCTTCAACGCTAGTGACGCGGGCATAAACGGGCGGGGTTCACACGGACACAACGACGCGTTGAGTATTGAAGTCTCCGCCGGCGGGCGCGCGTTCATCGTCGATCCCGGCACTTACAAGTACACCGGCGATCTTCCACGACGACACGATTTCCGATCGACTGCGTATCATTCGACGGTGAAGATCGACGGAGTCGAACAGAACACCATCGAGCGAGACATGCCGTTCGTGATCGGCAACGAAGCGCAGCCGCGAGTGTTGCTGTGGGAAACTGAACCGCAGATCGAACGGATCATCGCCGAACATTATGGTTATCAACGACTAAAACATCCTCTTATTCACCGTCGTACTGTGACTTTCAACAAGCCGGAACGATCGTGGTCGATCGAAGATGAATTTCTCGGCGATGCTTTCAACCATGAGTTTGAAGTATGGTTCCATCTTGCACCTGATTTATTACTCCGTATTACCGACACGGGCGTAGAAGCACGCGATCCCACTTCCAATTTGACTTTGAAGATTCATTCGTTGAGTCTTTCGGGTTCGCCTGTACTGGAACAACAATTCACGTCCCGCGATTACGGGGAAATGAGCGAATCCTTTTCCGTGTGCTGGCGGTTTTCCGGACAGCCACAGAAGCTCATGTGGGAAATCTCCCGCAAAGGCGCAAAGGCGCAAAGGATTTAGCGGTTGATTACATGTTCTTTGCGTCTTTTCCGCTTGCCATGTTTTTCTTTGCGCCTTTGCGCCTTTGCGGGAGAACATAATCTCTAATGTGCGGAATCTGCGGAGTTTGGGAATACGGTGCGAGTGAGGGATCGGTCGAGACCTCGCTGCTCGTGCGCATGCGCGATCAGATGACGCATCGCGGCCCCGACGACGCCGGCGAACTCCTCTTCGACGATCGCCGTGGCGGCTTCGGGTTTCGCCGGCTCTCGATCATCGACCTCTCGTCCGCCGGTCACCAGCCGATGCATGGCTGCGACGATCAGACGTGGCTCGTCTTTAACGGCGAGATTTACAACCACGCCACGCTGCGCACCGGTCTAGAGGAA
>DATJKO010000048.1:0-3863 GCA_035491355.1 Pyrinomonadaceae bacterium | reverse complement strand
CAAGTAGTCAATTACAGAAGTCCGTGTTCCAACTGGTCGTTAGTTGGAACACGGATTTCACTCATTCGAACCGGGAGCGATAGCGACCGGGGTCATTGCGTTAGGACAACCTTTCGGCTCGGTCGTCTCGGCGCAACCCCGATCGCTACCACTCCCGGTTGTTTGTGTTTAGCTTATTCGGTGGACGTGCGTTCTTGCTTGTTGAGAGCGGCGTGCATTGTGTGCCAGGGCAGCGTGGCGCATTTGACACGCACCGGAAAGTCGCGCACCCCGGCGAAGATCTTCAAGTTGCCGAGACTGTTCTGCTGCGTCTCCGCGTCGAGCTCACCCGTCACCATCGAGTGAAACTCCTTGAACAACTCTTCAGCCTGTTCTTTGCTCTTACCTTTCAACGCCTGCGTCATCATGCTCGCGGCGGCCTTCGAGATGGCACAACCGGAACCTTCAAACGCGATCTCCTGCACTGCGTCGTTCGCAACGTTCAAGTAGATGGTCAATTGATCGCCGCAGAGTGGGTTGTAACCTTCGGCGGTGTGGCTTGCGTTTTCCAGCTTGCGGAAGTTTCGCGGCTTCTTGTTATGGTCGAGGATTACCTGCTGGTACAGTTCGCTCAGTTCAGACATTGATTAACCAAAAATCTCGATGACCTTTTCAATCGTGCGCGCCAGCACGTCGATCTCTTCCTTCGTGTTGTAGAAAGCAAACGAAGCTCGCGCGGTCGCAGGCACGTTGAACCGTTGCATCACCGGCTGCGCACAGTGGTGACCGGCACGAACGGCGATGCCTTCCTGGTCCAGGATCGTGCCGATGTCGTGCGGATGAATGTCGTCGATGACAAACGAAAGCACACTCGCTTTGTTCTTCGCTGTACCGATGATGCGCACGCCTTCGATCGACGAGACTCGCTCGGTCGCATATCGCAGCAACTCTGCTTCGTAAGCTGCCGCCTGTTCGCGGCCGATGCTGTTCAGGTAATCGATTGCCGCGCCTAAGCCGATTTGCGACGCGATCGCCGGCGTGCCGGCTTCGAGTTTGTTCGGTAGATCCGCGTACGTCGTCTTCTCGAACGTGACGGTCTTGATCATGTCGCCGCCGCCCTGGAACGGATCCATCTTTTCGAGTAGCGCAGCCTTGCCGTAGATGATGCCGCTGCCCGTCGGCGCATACATCTTATGACCGGAGAACACGTAGAAGTCGGCATCGAGATCCTGCACGTCAACCGGCATGTGCGGAGCAGCCTGGGCGCCGTCGATTAGAACCGGCACACCGTACTTGTGTGCCTGCGCAATCATCTCCTTCACGGGATTGATCGTTCCCAGCGCATTCGAAACGTGTATCAGGCTGACGAACTTCGTACGTTCATTCAACAGCCCGTAATATTCGTCGAGCAGCAACTCGCCCGCGTCGTTCATCGGTATCACGCGCAGCCGCGCACCTTTTTCCTGACAAAGCATCTGCCAGGGAACGATGTTGGCGTGATGCTCCATCGCGGAAATGATGATCTCGTCGCCCTCGCCGATGAACTTTCGGCCGTAGCCGTACATCACGAGGTTGATACCCTCAGTCGCGCCACGCACGAAGATGCACTCACGACTCTCACGCGCGTTGATGAAACGCTTGACCTTCTCACGCGCGCCTTCGTACGCCGTCGTCGCTTTCTGGCTTAGATAGTGAACACCGCGATGAATGTTTGAATGTTCCTGCTCGATGTAGACACTGCCACGATCGATCACAACTTGCGGGACCTGCGATGAAGCGGAGTTGTCGAGATAGATAAGCGGCTTGCCATTTACCGTCTGATGCAGCACCGGGAAGTCGGCGCGAATGCGATCGACATTCCAGTCAGTGGAAGCGTTCGTCGGAGCGGCTGATTCAATGATTTCGGTACTCACATTAAGCCTCGAGACGCGTATGAAGACGGGTCAGCACAGCCTCGTCCAGTTGCGATCGAATCGAGTCGATCTTGATCTTCCCGATCACTTCCTCCGCAAAGCCGTACGTCAATAAACTACGTCCGAGCTCGGGATTGAGACCACGTGCTTGCAGGTAGAACAACTCTTCTTCGTCGAGCTGGCCCACCGCCGCACCGTGCGCGCACTTCACATCGTCCGCATAGATTTCCAACTGTGGTTTCGTATCGACTCGCGCCTGCGGCGACAAAAGGAGGTTCTTGTTCGTCTGCATCGCGTCCGTCTTCTGCGCGCCTTCGCGAACAAAAATCTTGCCGTTAAAAACTGCGCGAGCGTTGCCGTCGAGAATTCCCTTGTACAACTGATGGCTGGTGCAGTTTGGCAGCTTGTGATCGATGACTGAATGCGTGTCGGTGTGTTGGTTGGCGCCGGCAACGTAGAGTCCATCGACCCAACACTCGGCGCCTTCCTGGTCCATCACGACGGAAACGTCGTGACGTGCGAGTCGCGCACCCAGGTTGATGGACGTGATGTCGTAACTGCTCGCGCGGCCGAGTTCGGCGGCTGTCGTAGCGACGTGGAAGACGTTCTTGTTCTCGTTCTGCAAACGACAGTGCTCGAATCGCGCGCCGTCTTTCAGGACGATCTCCGCAATCGCGTTCGTGAAGTGACCCTCGTCGGCATGGGACACAAAGTTCTCGATCAACGTCGCTGAGCTGTTCTCTTCGGCAACAACCAGCAAACGCGGAAAACTCAGGCTTCTGCCGTCGGAGACAAACGTTATCTGCAACGGCGTTTCGAGTTTGACGTTCTTCGGGATCCAGAGAAAAACGCCCGACTGCAGAAACGCGGTGTTGAGAGCCCTCACTCCGTTGTCGTGATAGTTGGCGTTGCGGGCCAGATACTTGCGCGCGATCTTGTTGTAGCGCGCATCAGCGACGGCGCTGAACAGATCGATCACGACAATCTGGTCGAGACCAATCTTGGTCGAGAGATCTTCGCGAAGAAAACCGTTGACGACGACGAGATGGGCGTTCTTTGTTTCGGGGTAGGCAAAGCGAGCGATGTTCGCGTCAGCAAACTCGACAGGCGCAACGGCCGGCTGAAAACCTTCCTTCGCGAGCAGCGCGAGGTTCGTGTACTTCCACTCCTCGTCGCGCACACTCGGAAACCCGATCTGCTCGAAACGATCTATCGCGCCGGAACGAACAAGTTCGACCCACGGCACAGTCGGACTCGACTCACGAACGGAACGAAACGCAGTTTGATATTGATTGTCTGACTTGACTAGTTCTGTGACCATCTTCGCTTTTCTTCAATTCTCATTCTCACTCGGCGCCCGCCGAGCTTGATGTCACTTTGCCTATCGCTGCGTTCCGGTTTACCGCACAGACGCGGAGGAACACAGAGGAACCCAGAGAAGGCTCAGCCTACCGGGCTTCAGCCTGGTGTGATGCTACGCTCGTGATCCAGTCGTAGCCCTTCTCTTCGAGTTCCAGTGCCAACTCCTTGCCGCCCTCGCGCGCGATCCGGCCCCCCGCCAAAACGTGCACGTAGTGCGGAACGATGTAGTTCAAGAGTCGCTGATAGTGTGTGACGACGATAATTGCGTTCTCCGGTGTCAGCAGTTGATTAACGCCGCCCGCGACAACGCGCAACGCATCAATGTCTAAACCCGAGTCGGTTTCATCAAGCACGGCGAGCTTCGGTTCGAGCACTGCCATTTGCAGGATCTCGTTGCGCTTCTTCTCGCCACCCGAGAAGCCTTCGTTGACGGAACGCGACATGAAACTCGCGTCCATTTCAACCACCTTTGCGCGCTCCTTCAAGAGATCCTTGAACTCGAGCGGATCGAGTTCTTCTTCGCCGTGATGTTTGCGCTTCTCGTTGTAAGCGAGACGCAGAAACTGCGCGTTAGAAACGCCCGGCACTTCAATCGGATATTGAAACGCC
>DATJKO010000047.1:0-5340 GCA_035491355.1 Pyrinomonadaceae bacterium | reverse complement strand
TAAACAATTTCAAACTGCGCACCCTGCTTGCCTGAATGAGCGCTCATTCAGTATTATGTGAGCCTTTTATGATTGGGTGGGGTGTCCTGCCGATGCCAGAGAGAGGATTGAGCGATGCGCATTGAGAAGGCGGCGGTCTTGGGGGCGGGGACGATGGGGGCGCAGATTGCCGCCCACCTCGCAAATGCTGGCGTGCCCACGCTGCTGCTCGATATTTCGCCACGTGAGGTCACCCAGGACGAAGCGAAAAAGGGGTTAACGCTCGACAGTAAAGCGGTGCGGAATCGCATCGCACGCGCCGGACTCGAGGCCGCAACCAAAGCGAAGCCGGCCGCTTTCTTCGTTCCCCAGTCGGCGTCGCTCGTCACCGTCGGAAACTTCGACGACGACCTCGCCAAGATCAAAGACTGCGATCTCATCGTCGAAGCAGTCGTCGAAAACCTGAACATCAAACGTTCGTTGTTCGAACGCATCGACCAGCATCGCCGGCCTGGTTCGATCGTCGCGTCCAACACCAGCGGCATTCCGATTCACCTGATCGCCGAAGGACGTTCCGACGACTTCAAGCAACATTTCGTCGGCGTTCACTTCTTCAATCCACCTCGTTACCTGCACCTGGTCGAAATCATTCGCACTGAATGGACCAAGCCCGAAGTCTCGTGCTTCCTGTTTGGCTTTCTCGATCAGCGACTCGGCAAGGGCGTCGTCCCTGCGAAGGACCGGCCAAACTTTATTGCCAATCGCATCGGCACCTTCGGCGCGCTCCACACGATCAAGACGATGATCGACGACGGCTACTCGATCGAAGAAGTCGACAAGATGACTGGCCCCGCCGTCGGCCGCCCGAAAAGCGCAACCTTCCGCACTTTTGATTTAGTGGGATTGGACGTCTTTCATCACGTCATCAAGAACCTTTACGAAAACCTGCCTGACGACGAAGAGCGCGACATGTTCGTCGTGCCTGACGTGCTCGCGAAGATGGTCGAGCGCAATCTGTTGGGCAACAAGACGAAATCCGGTTTCTACAAGAAGCAACAAGGGGAAGGCGACAAGCGCGAGATCTGGTCGCTCGACACGGCGACACTCGAGTATCGCCCCTCGCAGAAGGTGAAACTTCCCGCGCTCGACATGGCAAAGAACATCGAGGACCTGCCCGAGCGTTTGAAGGCATTGACGTGGAGCAAAGATCGTGTCGGTGCGTTTCTGTGGAAGACGTTGACGCGCACGCTCTCTTACGCCGCCAAGCGCATTCCCGAGATTGCCGACAACGTTGTCGAAGTCGATCGCGCGATGCGGTGGGGGTTCGGTTGGGAGTTGGGACCATTCGAAGCGTGGGACGCAATCGGCGTCGAGAAGTCAGTCGCGCGGATGAAGGAAGAAGGAACGGCGGTGCCGGCGAACGTCGAAAAGATGCTCACCTCCGGCGCGACGTCGTTCTACAAAAAAGAAAACGGACAGCAGTTCTATTTCGACTTCGCTACCGGCAAGTACGTGCCGCTAGCCGAGCAGCCAGGCGTTTTGATCCTCAAGTCGATCAAGGATCAGAAAGGCGTGATCAAGAAGAACGCCGGGGCGTCGTTGATCGATATCGGCGATGGCGTTGCATGTCTCGAGTTTCACTCGAAGATGAATGCGATCGGTGGCGACACGTTGCAGATGTTGAAGTTTGCGCTGGGCGAAGTTGAGAAGAACTTCCTCGGACTGGTCGTCGGCAATCAAGGTGCGAACTTCTGCGTCGGCGCCAACATCATGTTGATGCTGATGGAGGCGCAGGAGGAAAACTGGGACGAGCTCGACATGATGGCGCGAGTTTTCCAGACCGCGACGATGAGCTTGCGCTACTCGCCCAAGCCTGTCGTGGTTGCGCCGTTTCAGATGGTGTTTGGCGGTGGTTGTGAGATGGTGTTGCATGCCGATCGCGTCAGAGCGGCGGCGGAAACGTACATTGGCCTGGTCGAGGTTGGCGTTGGCATCATTCCCGCCGGCGGTGGCACGAAAGAAATGCTGCTGCGCGCGCTGGATTCGATTCCGAAAGGTGTTGACGACGCGGATCCGTTTCCATTCGTGAAGCGCGCGTTTGAAACGATCGCCCTCGCGAAGGTCGCGACGTCGGCGGAGGAAGCGCGCAGTCTCGGATTTCTTTCGGCGGACGATACAATCTCGATGAACGCCGATCGACTGATCGCCGATGCGAAAAAGGAAGTGCTGGCGTTGTCGGCGAGTGGCTACGTCGCCCCGCAACCGCGCACGGACATTCTCGCGTTAGGATTGTCGGCGTTGTCGACGTTGAAACTCGGCATTCACCAGATGAAACGCGCCGGATATATTTCGGATCACGATGCGGAGATTGGCGAGCAGCTCGCGCGCATCCTGACGGGCGGAGACTTGAACCATCCGACGCGCGTCTCTGAACAATATTTGTTGGACCTGGAGCGCGAAGCGTTTCTATCGCTGGTCAGCAAACGAAAGACGCAGGAGCGAATTGCGCACATGTTGAAGACCGGTAAGCCGTTGAGGAACTAAATGAGCTTTGTGCTTGGTACTTTGTTCTTTGCTGGTCGTTCGTAGTCCGTTGTTGCCAACAAAGCGCAAAGCACAGAGAACAAAGTTCAAGAGGCATGTAATATGAGAGACGCAGTAATCGTATCAGCAGTTAGGACAGCAGTTGGAAAAGCTCCCCGCGGCACGTTGCGCACGACGCGCCCTGATGAGATGGGTGCGGCAGTGATCAAGGACGCGGTGTCGCGTGTCCCTGGTCTCGAAACGTCGCAGATCGAAGACGTGATCATGGGTTGCGCAATGCCGGAAGCCGAACAGGGAATGAATGTTGCACGCGCTGCGGCGATTCGCGCCGGCCTGCCCGTGGAAACGAGCGCGATGACGATCAATCGCTTCTGTTCGTCGGGACTGCAGTCGATCGCGATGGCTGCGGAGCGCATTCGGAGCGGCGGCGCGGAAGTGATCGTCGCGGGCGGGTTGGAGACGATGTCGATGATCCCGATGGGTGGTCACATCATTCGTCCGAACCCGTACCTGGTGGACCACTATCCCGACTTTTATCTCAGCATGGGTCTGGCAACTGAGAACGTTGCGCGCAAGTATGAAGTGACGCGCGACGAGCAGGACGCGTTCGCGTTGCGCTCGCATCAACGTGCGGCTGCCGCGCTCGACGCGGGCAAGTTCAATGAAGAGACAGTGCCGCTGAACGTCGTGCTTGAAGAGTTGGACGAAAAAGGCAAGAAGCAACGTCGCGAGGTCCTGTTTGATAAAGACGAAGGTGTTCGGCGCGACACGTCGGCGGAAGGACTCGCGAAACTCAAGCCCGCGTTTCATGTGAAGGGCACGATCACTGCCGGCAATGCGTCGCAAATGTCAGACGGTGCGGCCGCCGCGATTGTGATGTCCGACGAGCGGGCGAAACAGTTGGGTGCACGACCGATGGCGCGGTTTGTTTCGTATGCAACCGCCGGTTGTCCGCCGGAAGAGATGGGAATTGGGCCTGTGTTTGCTATCCCGAGAGCGTTGAAGCTCGCGGGTCTGAGTCTCGACGAGATCGACGTCATCGAGTTGAACGAAGCATTCGCTGCCCAATCGCTCGCGGTGATCAAGACGCTCGGTATCGATCCTGAAAGAGTGAACGTCAACGGCGGCGCGATCGCGTTGGGCCATCCGCTTGGTTGCACGGGCGCGAAGCTCACGGCAAGCATCCTGCGCGAGCTCGAACGCCGCAACGGCCGCTATGGAATGGTGACGATGTGTGTTGGCGGTGGCATGGGCGCCGCCGGAATTTTCGAACGGATCTGAGCCACAAAAAGGCGCAAACAAGCCGCAAAGAGGCACAAAACAAGCCGCAAAAGGCGCAAAAAAGGAGACTCGATGTCAGCCGTAGCCGAACAAAAGCAGCTCGTCAAGGGTGGGGCGTTTCTGATCGAGGAGCGCGAGCCGGATACGATCTTCACGCCCGAAGATTTCACCGAAGAGCATCGGATGATTGCCGACACCACGCGGCAGTTTATCGACAACGAAGTCACGCCACGGATGGACGAGCTGGAAAAGCACGACTGGAAATTGTCGCGCGAACTGGTGGCCCAGGCTGCGGACCTCGGTCTCATCGGCGCAAACATTCCGGAAGAGTTCGGCGGGTTGGGGCTCGATCAAACGAGTGGCGCGCTGATCGGCGAAAACATCGGCCGCTCCGCTTCGTTCGCCACCACGCTCGGCGCCGAGAGTGGCATTGGACTTTTGCCCATTGTTTACTTCGCGACTGAAGCAGCAAAGAAAAAGTATCTGCCGAAAATCGCAGCGGGCGAGTTGATCACGGCGTATGCGTTGACCGAAGCTGGCGCCGGTTCCGACGCGATGAACGGCAAAGCCACCGCGCGTCTGAGCGACGATGGCACGGAGTACATCCTGAACGGCGAGAAGATGTGGATCACCAATGGCGGGTTCGCCGACATCTTCATCGTGTTTGCGAAGGTCGATGGCGACAAATTCAGTGCGTTCATCGTCGAGCGTCAGCCGGGTCTGACGTCCGGCGCCGAAGAGCACAAGATGGGTATCAAAGGTTCGAGCACGACGGCGCTGGTCCTGTCAGATGTTCGCACGCCGGTCGAGAACCTGCTCGGCGAAGTAGGCAAAGGACACAAGATCGCTTTCAACGTGCTGAACATCGGCCGATTCAAACTCGGCGCGATGTGCGTGGGCGGCATGAAGTTGATGGTCCACGAGTCGGTGCGTTATGCAAACGAGCGGCAACAGTTTGGGAAGTCGATCTCGTCGTTCGGCGCGATCAAGGCGAAGCTCGCCGAACAGGCAATTCGTACGTGGATTGGCGAGTCGATGATCTATCGCACGCTCGGCATGATCGAGGATCGTCTGAACACGGTCGACCCGAAGGACATGGACGCGCGGTTGCGCGCGATTGAAGAGTACGCGGCTGAGTGTTCGATCATTAAGGTCGCGCTTTCTGAGTATTGCGATTACGTCGTTGATGAGATGGTCCAAATTTACGGCGGCTATGGTTATTCGGCGGATTATCCGGCGGAACGCGCTTATCGTGATTCGCGCATCAATCGAATCTTTGAGGGCACGAACGAGATTAACCGGATGCTGATCCCCGGACGATTGATGAAGAACGCCATGAGTGGTCGACTGGCGTTGTTACCGGCGGCGCAGGCGTTAATGGATGAAGTGTTGTCGCCACAGATGTCTGGTTTCGATGATGACGATTCGTTGCTGGCAGCTGAGCAGAAGTTGACTACAAACGCAAAGAAGGTTGCATTAATGACACTCGGCACGGCAGCGCAGAAGTACATGATGAAACTCGGCGACCAGCAGGAG
>DATJKO010000046.1:0-3398 GCA_035491355.1 Pyrinomonadaceae bacterium | reverse complement strand
AGCGGTGTTTGGGGGGAACTGCCGGTCTACCTGTTTCGCGGTTTCGCGCAACGGATCATCTCGTCGGCTGTTGACGAGGTCGGACGGGGAATGCCGCCGCGCATTCCGATCGATCGCGACGAGTTGCCGCTGAAGCGCAGTTTGGTATCTCAGATCCTGATGCGTCTCTTGGCGCAGGGGAAGCTGCAGGCGATGGCGCCACTCGCGCTGCGTGAAGGTTGCGTCAACACAGTCTCGACGCTCCTCGGCGAACTGCAACGCGCCGCCCGGACACCCGCAGAACTGGCAGAGATCGTCGCCGCGCGCGCGTTCGACTCGCAAACTCCGAACGAGTTCGACGCGGAAGTCTCGCTGATCTATTCCGCCTACTCGGATCTACTCAACAATAACCAGTTCACTGAAGAAGACGCCGACCAATTGCGCGCATTGTCTGTCCTGCGCGGCGAGCTCGACCGGCAACACGTGCAGATCCCGTGGCTCGACAACGTGAAGCTCCTGATCATCGACGGCTTCTTCGACTTCACACCGGTGCAAGGCGAGATTCTGCGCCACCTAATCCCGCGCGTTCCGCAAACCATCGTCAACCTGAATCACGACGATCGCAACCCCGAGATCTTCATCCCGTTTCAGGACACGATCGATCAACTACAAAGCATCGCGAAGTTTGAGATCAGGCAGGCGACAGACTATTTGCCGGTGCATGGCGTGCTTTCCGGCTTGCGCGTGAATCTCTTCAACTCGCTGGTCTCCGGCGAATCCGTTGCCGATCGCCTGCGCGAGATTCGTTATCTCGAATGCGGCGATCGCGATACGGAGATTCGCACCATCGCGCGTGAAGTCAAACGTCTGGTATTGACGGAACAGTACGATCTTGCGGACATCGCGCTGGTTGTACGCGAGCGTGCTGCCTACGCGAACACGATCGCGCGCGTGATGCGCGAAGAGTCCGTGCCGTGCAACCTGGAACTGCGCATCGAGTCGGGCGACGTCCCCGCCAATCGTGCGGCGCTCAAACTGATCTCGGTACTCGAAGATATTGCTTCTGAAGATCCCGCAGCGATGCGTATCGCCGAACTCGCGGATCTGATCAAGTCCGAATACTTCCGACTCGAAGACGAAGAACTCCGGGTCTTGAATGAACGCTTCCATGCGGAGCATCTGGGTTTGTTGCGGCCCGACCTCCCGTTGCTGACGCGTGAAGCGGTCGAGCGCTTCAAGCATCGACATCGGATTGGAGTTTGGGACGCTGACGCGCTCGAGAATACGTTCGCGTATGTCGGCGGCGAGTTGCAGGTGACCGCCTGGTTGGCGCGCGCGCAAAAGATCATCACCCACCTTCCGCAAGCCGAAGCGACGAAAGAGCTGCTGAACCTCGATCTCGGCGCGCAGGATCGCGATCGCGATATCGCCGACAACGTCGAGAACGCGGAAACCGCGAAGCTCGAAGAGAAAGGCGTCGAGAAGAAGCGGCGTCCGTCGCGCGACATTCATCCGGCAGCGCTCGCCTGGACGTCACTCGTCATTCATCGATTCGCAGAGTTGATCCAGGCGGTGCCGCGCGTAGCAAAGCCGGCGGAGCTACGAGTGGAGTTGATGAGCTTGTTGGGTCGACTTGGTTTCCGCGAGCAGATCGTCGAGCCGACACGGATGTCGAATGACGATCAGGAACTGCCGCAGGTCATGCTCAATCTCAGTGCGTTGGAATCGATCCGACGCGCGATCGTCGCTGCCGTGAAGAGCATTGAAGTCACAGCGGCAGAATCCGCGGCATCCGCGGTTCAGGATGTACGACTCTCAGTATTCCTGCAGGAAGTTCGGCGCTGTCTCAACTCACAATCACAACTTCTCGGCGCCGCCGATCGTTCCGGCCTGCGCGTCCTCGAAGCCACGGACGTCCGCGGCCTGCGTTTCCGCGCTGTCTTCATAGCAGGGTTAATCGAAGGCGGTTTTCCGCTGCGTGCGTCGCGCGATTGGATCTACCCGCACGAGGAACGCGAACGACTCAAGCAGTACGGCCTTACGCTCGAAGACATCTCGCCCGCGACGTTGCTGAAAGAAGAACACTATTTCTACCAGGCCGCTTGCCGCGCGACCGAGCGACTCTTTCTGAGCCGGCCGTTGGTCCTCGACGACGACTCGGAAACAGTCAGTTCCTACTACGTCGACGAACTTCGGCGCGCAGTCGCGCCATTCAAATTCGAATCTGAACCGACGCGGCGAGATTACGAAGGCGGCAACTTCGACGACGTCTCGACGAGAAGCGGCATGAGCGTCGCGCTCGTGCGGCAGGATGAACGCCATCGCCATCCGATCGTCAAAGAAAAACTACTGCCGTTGCCGCGAGTCACGCGTCTGCTCAGCCTCGCTCGCAACGATCGCTACATCAGCGACGCCGCCTTGCGACGGATCGAGATCGAACGCGAACGTTCGAGTGCGAAGTTTGGCCCATACGACGGCGAGATCACCGATCCGCATCTGCTCGACGTGTTGAAGCGGAAGTTTGGATCCGAGTTCGTGCACAGCGCGAGTGGTCTCAGCGTTTACGGCAACTGTCCGTATCGGTTCTTTGCGCAACGCGTGTTGCGGCTCGAACCGCGCGGTGAGGCGGCGCTCGACTTGCAGGCGATCGACGCGGGCAAGTTGCTGCACGACGTGTTGCGCCGGTTCTTCGAGAAGCATCGCCGCGAACCGTTATACAAACTCGATCGCAAAGCGCTGTGCACGGAACTGGCCGGCATCGCCGACGCTGTTTTCGACGAACACGAACGCGTCGTTCCGCCTTTGAACAAACAGATTTGGAAGATCGATCGCGAGATCAGGAAGATTCTGTTAGACCAGGTGCTCCTGTATGAATTGGAAGTGCAGGAAGAGTCAGCGGCGCGACAGGTGTTGCCCGCATATTTCGAAGTCGCGTTTGGCGGCGCACGTTCGGCGGCGAAAGATCCTGATTCAACAGACGAGCCGCTCGAACTCAGCCGTCCGACGTTGATCGGCGACGAGACGATCAAGATCAGCGGGCAGATCGATCGCGTCGACGTTGCGCGCGACGACACCGTTGTAGCCTACGATTACAAACTCTCAACCGGGGCCAGTCGCAGCGACATCACTTCCGGACGAAGTCTGCAACTCCCGATCTACCTCGAAGCTTTGGAGAAATTGATCCTGCCTGATCATCCGATCGCAGGCGGTGGTTACTACGTGATTCGCGGCGCGCAGGACCGGCGCAACAAAGGTCTCTATCGCGCGAGCCAATTGGATTACCTGCGGCTGCGCGCAAAAAATTCCGTTTTCACTGACGAAGACTGGCAGCGTATCCGCAACGAGGTAGTCGCGCGCGTTTGGGATTTTCTCGATCGTATGCGCGCCGGACGGTTCGACGTCGACCCGTCCGAGCGTTA
>DATJKO010000045.1:0-2725 GCA_035491355.1 Pyrinomonadaceae bacterium | reverse complement strand
CAACGAGGGAGCAGGTCAACCAGCAGCTGCGGCGGAGTTAGTCTTACAGCCCAGTCAGCTGTAGAACTAAGCGAGATTATGGTTACTAGTAACGTTACGAACAGAATAACCGAGGGCGTCCTTCGACGCTTCAAACGAGCGAGACGGAAGTTGGTCCGCCTTGACGAGGGGAAGATTCGAGAAGCGTTAGAGAGTTACGGTGCCTTCAAGACGGATTTGCTGCTCGTGCACAGTTCGCTCTCGAAGTGCGGATCGATCGAGGGTGGGCCGGCAACGGTCATCAATGCCCTGCGCGGTTGGATCAAAGAACGAGCGGCGTTGGCACTCCCAACACATACGTGGAGCTATCCGGACTCGTCTGGCGTGGCGCCGATTTTCGATTACAAGTCTACTCCGAGCGTTGTGGGCACGATTACCAACTACTACTGGCGCCAACCCGGTGTTGTGCGCAGTCAACATCCGAGTCACTCGATCGCATGCAGTGGACCGGCCGCAGAAAAGCTTTGCCGCGATCACGAGTTGCGTAAAACTCCATGTGGCGCAGGCACGCCTTATCTCAGCATCGCAGAAGGCAATGCTAGTGTCTTGATGTTCGGCGCAACGATGGACTCGTATACGCTATTCCACACGGCGGAAGATGCGGCGGACGTTCCTTACTTGTACATGCCCCAGCAGATTACGCTTCGTACGCGCGGCGATGACGATGTAGTCAGATCGATTCAGATGTGGCGGCAGGATATGGGAGTCGCGCGCCGTTTTGCAGCCACGGCTGATTGGTTAGCGGAGCAGGGTTTACTCGTCAGACGTAGACTCGGTCTCGGCGAGTTGCTGTTCATTCCCAGCGCGCGCGCGTTGCATGAGACTATGGTAAACACTATGCAGCGTGATCCGCTGTTTCTGGTTGACGAGAAGGCTCGCCCTGAAGTCTCCAGTCGTCTTAAATCGAATTAGAAAACTGAAGCTATGGCAAACATTAAGAAGATCGTTAGGAAGTCGGCGAAGCTCGCGGCAAAGAGCGCAATTCGTACGCTTCCGCAATTGCCCGGCCGCCCCGGCCGGCTCACTGGAACTCTCGCGAAAGAGGGCGGCTTGCCGGTTCGCGATACGCGTTTGAGGCCCTGGCCCGTCTATCCCTCATCGTCGATGTTGGATTGGACAACGAAAATCGCACCGAAGTTTTTGCAGATCTTTTTGACGGGCATTGAAGGATTACCGCAACCGCTGGCAAATCGCTTTGCCGACGAATGGGCACGTTACTGCGGCGCGAGGCACTCATTGCTCTTGCCGCACGGCACCGACGCTCTGCGCGTAGCGATCGCAGCCGCGACCGATCACGACGGCATTGAGTACGGCGGCGAAATCATTGTTCCGAACTTATCTTTTATTGCCAGCGCGACGACAGTGCTCGACCGGCAGTTTGGCGTGGCGCTTGTCGACGTCGATCCCGAGACTTACTTACTCGATCCGAAGAGCGTCGAGGAAGCGATCGTTCCCGGCAAGACACGCGCGATTATGGCGGTGCATCTGTTTGGACAACCGGCGGACATGACTGCGCTGCGCGACATCGCGAAACGTCATTCACTGGTTCTACTCGAAGACGCCGCCCAGGCGCATGGAGCCATACATGAACTCGGTCGCGTCGGCGCAATCGGCGACGCAGCCGGATTCAGTTTTCAATCGTCAAAGAACTTATCAGCTGGCGAAGGAGGCGCGTTCACTACGAACGATGCTGAGATCTTTGAACGAGCGTACTCCTTTCACAACGTCGGCCGCGCCCGTCGAGGCGGACAGCGCTGGGGCCACCATTCGCTTGGATTCAATATACGTCCCAACGAGTACCTCGCCGCGATACTGTTGCATCGATTGCAGAAACTCGAAACCGAGCAGCAACGACGTGCAGAAAATTTCCACAAGCTGCGCGAATATCTCTCAGACGTTTCGTGTGTCAAACCGCTTGGCATTGGACCAGGCGTGCAGCGTCACGGCGTTCACATGTTCGTCCTTCGATATGACCCGGAAGAGTGCGGTGGTTTGAGCATTGAAGATTTTCTCAGCACGTTGCAGGCGGAAGGGCTACCTATCAATCGTGGTTACACAGCCACGATGGCCCAACAACCTGCGTTGCAGCTCATCGCCGACAAGCATCCTTCGTATCTGCGAGTGATGCCAACTCCGGTTTCGGATGCAGCGGTGAAGAACATGTTGTTCCTTGCGCATGACCTCTTCCTTGGCACTGAAGCCGACATGAGCGAAGTTGCTGCGGCATTCAAAAAGGTTCAGACGAGGTATCAGCCAGAGGGTGCGAAACGCAAAGCGGAAGCTCCTGTTGTTGCGCATGCTCCGACTCTGGATGTGAAACCCGCGCCAACTACAACTGTTAAGGCGAAGCCCATCCGTTTTGGCGTGATTGGACTCGGAGTTATGGGCCAGGAGCACGCGCGGGCTATCGCTTCCAATCCTCTGATGGACCTGACTGCTGCAACCGACGCTCAGGCGAACACCGGACGAAAAGTAGCTGGCGACCTGGGTTGCAAGTGGTTCGATAGCGCCGAGGACATGATCCGGAGCGGCGAGGTCGATGCAGTTGTGATTGCAACGCCACACTGGCTACACGCTGACCTGGCGGTTAGTGCTCTCCGAGCCGGTCTGCACGTGCTCTGCGAAAAACCGTTGTCCGTGACTGTCGCGCAAGCTGATGAAGTCCTTGAAGCAGCGGCGCAAAGTC
>DATJKO010000044.1:0-8072 GCA_035491355.1 Pyrinomonadaceae bacterium | reverse complement strand
ACATCGAACTGACTAACATTCGTGTTGAGCCAGACTGACATGGGCCGCGAATATTTGAACGACGCGCCTAACTGCGAGGAAAAAAAGATCGTGGGCACACCGTCGTAATCGCTCACGCGAGAAGATTCAACCCCTCGCATTCCATCGTCAGTCGTAACCAGTAATACCTCGATCCCACGCTCCTGAAGCGCCCGGCACATCGGCAGGATCGCAACGCCTGGCCCACCGGACCGCTGCGAAACCGACGGTATGACGTGCAGCACCTTCACTGCGGCATCACCTCGTTGATCTCACACCAGCGCGCCAGCACGTACAGCGACCACGGCCGGGACCACCCGATAGCCCGCGCCTTCTGCAAAAACTTCCGCCAGAGATTCCTCACTTCCTTTGAGGCCAATACCGTCTTACTAATTCCCGCATCGTGCTCCAACACAGATCCGATCTCATTTCGGAGACGTCCCTGCATCCACTTCTCGAACGGCAACGTGAACCCCATTTTCGGACGCGCCAACAGCTCTCGCGGCAACAGATCGGCCACTGCGTCGGCCAGCATCGGCTTCGCGACTCCATTCGTCCCGAGCTTCCACGTGCCCGGCAATGAAAGCGCAAACTCCACCACTTCGACGTCCACCAGCGGCACACGCACTTCCAGCGAATGAGCCATGCTCATTGCGTCCGTGTCGCGCAACAACGTGTTCGTCATGTATCCGCGCAACTCCAGCGCGGAAATCTGGTTTACAAGATCTGTCGCCGAGCCAATATAAAGCCGTGACGGACTCGGTTGGCGCCCGGTCAGTCTTCGTACAGAATCTGGCGAGAAGAGTTGACGCGTAATTCGATAAACATCGGCTGGTTCGCAATCACTCGCCGCCAACTGCCAGAACTTGCTGCGCTGCGTGGATCCATTCAGCGCTAACTTGCCAAACCCTGACACCGCCCGCAGGAACCGTCTTGATAAGGGCGTCATCGACTCGACTCTCAGCGCCCTCCTAAAACTCGGATAGCCGGCAAACAGTTCGTCACCACCCAAACCCGAAAGCGCGACCGTCACACCTGCATCCTTCACGGCCTTCGAAACTACGTAAGTGTTGATGCCGTCCATCGTTGGTTGGTCCAACGAGGCGAGCGCCTGCGGCAACAAATCCAGCAGCTGATCGTCGCTCAACCGGATCTCGCGATGATCGGTGCGAAACTTTGCGGCCACGGTGCGCGCGTGAGGCGCTTCCGAATACGCGGCCTCGTCGAAGACAACGCTGAACGTTCGCGGCGGTGTTCCAGTGATTCGGCTCGTCAACGCGACGACGGCGCTTGAATCTGTCCCGCCGGAAAGAAACACACCCAAAGGAACGTCGCTAACCAGATGCAACCGGATTGACTCTTCCAACTCGGATCGCAAACGCGCCACAGCGTCGGCCCTGCTGCGCAAAACCTCCGGCTCACGTTGCGAACCACCGAATTCAGCGATCGTGATCGCCAACTTCCCTTCACTCGTTTGTACTCGCAGACACTGACCGGGCAGCAACTGTTTCACACCGTCGACGATCGTCAACGGCGACTCGACAGAACCCGTCGCGAGATAAGAATCGACCCCCTCACTGCTCAGGTTTCTGGGCACGAGCCCACTCGCAAGCAGTGCCCGCACTTCCGACGCGAACACAAACAGCTGGTCCGTCGAGTAGTAATAGAGCGGCTTGATGCCGAGCGGATCCCTGGCGAGCAACAAAGTTCGTTGCCGATCGTCCCAGATGCCCAGCGCAAACATTCCGCGCAGCCGCCCAAACGCCTCATCACCCCACTGACCATAAGCCCGTAACACGACTTCCGTATCTGAACTCGAATGCCAGGAATGTGAGTCGTCGTCGAGCTGCGCCCGAAGTTGTTTGAAGTTGTAGGTCTCACCGTTGTACGTGATCCAGTTGCCGGTTTGCGGATCGGTCATCGGCTGATGACCGGCATGCGACGTGTCGATAACCGCGAGACGCGTGTTGCCGAGTGCGATCGTCGCGCGGCGCCCCGCCGTTTCAAACTCACGTTGCCAAACGCCCTGATCGTCCGGCCCACGATGCTTCAGCGCAGCGTTCATCCGCTTGACGGCCGCTTCGCAACGCACACCAGAAACACTAATCAAACCCGAGATGCTACACATCGACTACGCGACCTCTTCCTGGCGGCCCCTATCTTCGAAATCTGCTCTGCGTACTCTGCGTACCTCTGCGTCTCGGCGGAAGATCTTAAGTCGAGCAACCCTAATCGCTGAGATACGCCGAGATACGCAGAGTTCAATTCAGGGCGCGACGGCCTCTTCCGCGAACTGCACAAACCGCGCGGCGCCGTGGGCCAGGGTATGTCCCTTCACGCTTTCCCGTGCGGCGCGCGACAACCGCTCAAGTTCAACATCTGTAAGCTGCGCCGCTTCACGCATCGCGTCGAGAATCGCGCTTTCATCACCAGCGGGAATTAGCCACCCGTTCACACTCGTTCGCACAAATTCGAGCGCCGATCCCATTCGATTCGTCGCGATCACCGGTAGCCCCGCCGCGAGCCCTTCGGGAACCACCAGGCCCCATCCGTCATAGCGCGATGGCACGCACAACACGTCCACCGCCGCATACAACTCAGGCAGCTCATCCCAATCTTTAAATCCAGTAAACTCGACGCGGTCAGCGATCGGCTGCAGCCCTTGCGCAAGCGACTGCCGTAACTCGCCATCTCCCGCAATCTTCAGTCGCACTTCCGGCCTCTCACGCGCCAGTCGCACAAAAGCTCGCGCCATCAAGTCGACGCCCTTGCGCGCGATCAGCGAACCGCAAAACAGAAACACCCTCTCCGACCTCTCTCGCGACGCCGCGACGTTCGCGAATCGCTCGAGATTCGAAAAGTACGGAAAGTTGAAATAAGCGCGTCGTAGTCCAAACTCGCGCCGGTACTCATCGACTGCGAACTTCCCAATTCCCCAGATCGGCACCGCTGAACCGTGCAGTCGCGCCAGCTTCCATCTGCGTATCAACCTTCCGGCCCACGCCGGCTGCCGAAACCCCGGACGCTCACCCCAGAAACACCACGGTCCACCGCGCCTCGCGCGCTCGCCAATCAGCTCCGTTGCCTGTGGATGAAAGTAGTAGTTGAAGACGACGAGATTCGCTTCGCGCACCGCGTCCCGCGCAGATCCCAAGCCGTTCACTTTCAAATCGATGGCCTCGTGCCGGATCTGCGGCGCCGTCCACTGCCGCAACGGATCGCGACTGCGCAAGTATCCGACCCGCAACTCGCAGCCTCGCTGTGTTTCGATCTCGTTGAAGAGTTCGACCTGGTAAGGCGATGGCGAGTCAGTCAATACAAAGATCTTCACACGGAACGAGCACGCCTCAGTTTGATGAACAGTTGCGAAAGACCAACCCACGCCAGCACGACATAACTGACGAGGATCAGCTCGAGTATCGACCGCATTCCTGAGAACAACGCCATCACGACGATGCTGTAGATCACAAACGCACCCTGCGTCGTCGTTTGTTTCAGCAGCCCACTCGCCATCGCCGCAACCCGGCCATAGAACCAACCGCCGAGTGCGACGCCGAGCAGTCCGAGCGACATGTACAACTCACCAATGACTGAATACGAGTACGACACGCCCTCGACGCCCAACGCCGTCGGCAAATCGAATCCTGGATCGATCGGCTTCTCGGGCCAGAACACGCGCGGCACCGGACGCACGAGCACGTAGACCACATACTTGTGATACACAAACGGCTGCGACTGCGGGATCAGCTGAATGATTTGGCAGAGACGATAGAAATTGTCGTCAACGCGCAGGTGCTGCACTTCGAGAAGCTGATGTTTTTCGCGCCGGCCCTCGATTGTCGCGTCGGTGCTGCCGACGAGCGCTCCGAGACCGACGTTGCGGTACTCGAGCATGATCTGCAACGCCAACAGGAGCGCGGCGATCGCGCACACGGTTGTGAGCAGATGTTTCATCCGGAGTTGTCGCTGGTCGAGCACCCACAGGACCAACGCCATGCCGGCGACTACACCGATCACCCTGCGGCTCCCGCTCTGCGCGAGAAACAGCGTGATGACGACGGACATCAACAGGCACATCAACGTACGAGGGTTGCGCAAGCCCGCGCGTCGCGCGATCACGACGGTGAGAATCGGCAACAGATAACCGAAGTACTGCAAGTGATCGAGAAACGCGTCCCAGCCGCCCAACTGTCCGCGGCCCCACGGCGCGGCCCAGCGCTCCTGTCCCAGGTAGTGGAACATCGCAACGAGGTTGAAGTCGCAGGCAATCGCGAAGTTGAGCATGCCGATAGCGAAGCACGCGATGGCCAGCGCGAAATAGGTGTTGACGGAAAACTCCTGCGATACCGAACGAACCACGACTGACGGTATGCGCCACGGACGCCTGATCGCGCCGATCCACATCATTCCGACAAACAGGCCGATGGCGATGAGTGCAAGCCTCACTTCTTCCGCCGCGATGTGGTCCAGCGAGTAAACGCCCTGCAGCAGATCGAGCAGCAGCCAGTAGATCGGTGCGAGCGCGAGCAGCGATTCGCCGCGCAGGATTGCTTTCGGCTGGCGTAGCGCTGCGGTCACCGGGGCGATGGCGAGGCCCGTGGCGAGTACGAGAGCGGAATAGAACAGTGCGCCTGGCGCGGTCGGGTCGTCGGGGACCAACAGGACGGCGATGATCGTCGACATGCTCGTGCCCATGATGCCGACCAGCGTCGATCGCCAGGTCAGTGAGGGCGTGCCCGCGATGGCCAGCGGAAAGCGGTTCCAGGTAACGGACGATTGCATCGTTATAGAGTCGCTAATGAACCGGCGAGTGATTGCAAACTGAAACGCTCGTGGACGCGCGAGTTTTCCGACATTGCCCGTAACGTTTCGGGCGAGCGCAGCAACTGAACGAGCGTGTCGGCGATTGCCGTAGCGGAGATATTTTCCAGGATGCGGCCATTGTGAGCATCGGTAACGACGTCGCCGCAGTACTCAGACGCGATTACCGGTAACTTCCACGCCTGCGCCTCGAGTTGTGTTAAGCCGAAGCCGTCCGAGAAGGTCGGCAGGATGAAGACGTCTGCGTCGCGATAGTACTGAGCGACGTCGTTTCGTGGCGCGACGCCGAACCATTTGATCCGGTCTTTCAGCTCGTGCGGGATGTCGACTTGCAGTGGTCCAACGAACCAGAACTCGACCGGTTCACCTGACATCTGTTTGATTGCGTCGAATAACGGAATCGCACCTTTGCGGAAGTTGATCTGACCAAGAAAGAGAACGCGCATCGGGCGTTCGCTCGTAAATGCCTCCGGATAGCTGCGGACGAACGTGTTGGCTTCCGCAGGCGGCTCGAATGCGAGGTGGACGACTCGGATTTTCTCAGCTTCAATACCGGCGGTGATCAGGGCGCGCTGCGACCAAATGGAATTGACCACGATCCGATCTGCGGTCTCGCACTCACGACGCCATTGTTTCCAATATTCCTCCGGAGCAGGCTGACAGGCGCTGTGACCGGCAGGCGTAACCTTCGCAACGATCTCTTCTTCGACCGGACCGGGATCGATCTGGCCCAACACGGTGCGCCATCCGCGTTTGCGTGCCAGTTTAAGAATCCGCTCGGCGGCATAGCTGTAAGCAAAGACTGTCAGGTTCGTAGCGGAGTGAGCGTGCGCAAGTTGATCGACGGCGGCGGTTTGAAACCACTCGTTACGTTTGATGATGAGATCCCAACCGGTTGCGCCGGTGAAATACGAGCGCAAGGCAAACGTTAACGCGCCGGAGTTGGACGCCGTCACGCGTGCGGCCGACAAGCTCGGATGAAAGCGACCCGCAAGTTCGTTACGCAACGATCGCAACGCCGATCCGGGACGAACCCACAAATCGGTGATCAGCTCACGTAACAGTCCCCGTTGCTGCAACGCCCGTGGCACGACGTAGTGCTCGCGTGCACCAAGTTGGCAACACAGCCAGTCCGATGGTGATGCTGCTATCATTTCTGTTTACAGACTTGTGTGAGACGGTGCGCGACGCAAAGCGAGATACGATCGCACTGCGCGATTACTGACGGTCAGACGAAACCGCCGGTGCGCGCGCAAATGCGCGGGAATCATCGTCAAACCGCGCCAGATGCCACGATGACGTCCGTGTCGCAGCAGCCACAGCACGCGGTTGGCGCACTGCCACGCGCCGATGGACCAAAGCGAAACCGGATAACGCAGATACGCCAGTAACGCGAGATTTGCGATGCTGCCCGCCGTGACATGCGGCTCGGCGTGTCGTTGCAAGTCAGTATCGTGAAACACACGCAGCCAGGAGCTCGACAGGATCCTTCCGCCGCGCGAATGAAGCCGCAGCGCGAGGTCCGTTTCCTCCATACCATAGGCGACGGGCAGCGGAACGTAGCCTCCTGCATCGAGGAAAGCCTGGCGTCGAAAGACGCACGCGCCACCTGAAAAATCCGCCGTCCATTGCGCTTTTCGCTCGTCCAGACCGATGGCTTCACCGGCGTGGTACAACGCGGCGCAAATGATCGATGCATCAGGAAAGCGATCGAAGAGTTGTAGCACGCGGGAGAAGTAGTCCGAGTCGATCGGATAGGAGTCGTCGTCGAAACTCGCTACGAATTCGTAACTCGCGGCCGCGACTAGTTTGTTTCGCCCGCCGCCTGGACCAATGCATTCGCTGCTCGTCAGAATCGTTGCTGAAGGAAATCTCTGACGAATGGCCCTTTCGACCTCGACACGGTTTCCGTCGACGTGAACGAGTAGCTCATCCGGCTTGGGATCGCAGGCTTCGATGATGCGGAGCGTGTTCAGCGTCTGATCGATCCGCTCGTAGGCGGTGACAATCGCCGAAATGCCGGTTCTTACTTCTGTGGACATAGACGCGAACGAAGTATTTCCGCCAGCAAACGCGCGCCGGTCAGGTTCGGATGAAAACCGTCGCGATAGAACATTTCGTTGTGCGGGGCCTTCGGCTTCAGCTCAGGGCCCCAATCAACGAATTCGACGCCTTCGGTTGTCGCGATCTGTTTCAGTCTCTTGTTCACCGACTCGAAGTGCGCCGGCGAACCGGGAAATCGTCCTTCATCAACCGGGAGGAGTCCGAGCACCAGCACACGCGTGTTCAACTCTCGTAAGCCGGCGATTAATCCGGTCAGATGTGACGTAAACGTCTCCACGTCCACCAACGGCGCACCGGCTGCACGGGCAAGCAGCTTCAGTCGCATCCTTTGCTTGCTCCCGTCGATCAACTGCTGTTTCGCCCTGCGCCACCAAGTCGTGCTGAAGTAGCAACGCGGATCCATCGCCGCATAACCTCTCCACGACGAGGGCACCCACCAGGGCCAGGAGCTCTCGTGTAGCGCCGCGGGCCTGACGATGCTTTCCAAACTCCCGCGAAAGATAACCACCAACTCGGGTTTCAAACTTCGGAGCAGCGGTAACCACGCAACATCGGTGTCGATCGTTTTTCCTTCAGACGCCAGGTTCCAACACCACAGATCGGAATCAAATTCGCGATCATCAACATCTATTCTCCCCGCGAGATTGAAATCGACAAATTCGCTCGCCTCGGAGTGTCTGAGCCGCAACTCATGAACGTTAAGCGTCTTTGTGGATCTGATCTGTGTTACGAGCTCGGTCACATAGCTAATTCTCTTCCATCCAACACCTTCCGTCAGACTATCGCCTAAGAACACGCAATTCATGTCCTGATCAGGATGCGGCCGAAAGCACAGAGGCGACCAGTCAACGGTGCGGCGAACCCGCGAAAGTTCAGCCGCCGCACGCAACCGAAAAACTGGCTCAACGTCTCGACGCTGAAATACAGCACGACGAGACCGAAAGCGCGCAGGAAGCTTTGGCCCAACGTGCGGCGCAGGATGAAATAGCGATTGAAGAGGTCGTCTTCGGCGGCAACAAACTTCGTAACCCGGCCGCCTGGCGCATGATGGTGGGCCATCCGTGCGTCAGGACAGAACAGGATGCGTCCTGTGCGGTGGAGTTTGAGACCCAGATCGACGTCTTCGTTGATCGTGCAACGGTGAAGGAAGAAATCAGAGAACCCGCCGG
>DATJKO010000043.1:0-2558 GCA_035491355.1 Pyrinomonadaceae bacterium | reverse complement strand
GGTAGGGAAAACTAATTAACGCGCGGCCGCCACGGAGTGATACGCGTTCCGAGCGAATCAGACCCGACTCCGCAGCGAGATCGACGACCAGTGACTCTGCCTGACTGGTAGATGTGATAACGGCGTTGATTGGCTCTCCCGGACGGTAGATCGTTTTCTCAGTCTCCACGATCACTCGCGGGTCGTCCTCGACGCGCAACTCTTCCGTATCAGATCCTTTGCGACCACTGGAGTCAGTTGCGGAGACCACGATGTTCATCTGTTTTGCACGTTCGAATTCCTTTGGCAGACGCGTGGTGATTCTTGCCAGACCATAACGGTTGGTCGTAACTGTGGCGACGTGCTTTGTCGTGCGAGGGGCTTCGGCGTCGTCCGTGAACGCGACGTTTACTTTGCTGGGCGCGGGTAAGCCATCAGCGTAAAACGTCGTGACATAGAAGTTGATCGGCAGGTCACGGCTGTAGCTCCAATCGTAAACTTTCAGGACGTAGACGTGAATGGCGTCCTTTGTTAGGCGTACGTCAAAGCGGCGTTGCTCGGTGCGGTTGGTGGTGGGGTCGGTGAAGTAGGCGGCGTAAGTGATGTCTTTAAAACGGTCCCAGCTCGAGTCCGCCAGTTCTTCATGATCTGATGCCAGATCGAGATCGGCAACGAAGGAGCCGTCGGCCTTCGTTTCACCCTTCTGCTCATCGTCCTGATCGACTTCCCATTTCTGTTCGCGGTAATTCCAGTGGCGGTCAGCTTCGCGCACCACGCGCACCTGGCCCCGCCGCACCGGCTGGCCAAACAGGTAGTCGGCCCTGACAGTGACCTTCGCGTTCTGATCCGGAAGATAAAACGAGCGATCCAGGTCGACGTTGACTTTGAAGTTTGGTAACTCGTAACGACTGATCCGAACGTCTTGTCCGGTTTGGTCGTCGCCGCCATCGACGCCCACCCAAATCCGGTAATCGCCCAAGCGCGTGTTTTCCGGAATGGTCCAGTCAGCGCTGGCGATGCCGAACCGCGAAGTGTTGGCGACGGTCTGATACAAGACGGCATCTTCAGCGTCAGTTATTTTGAAGTACGTCGCGTAGTTCGAGAGCGCTTGTCTGGACGGCGTGAGGACGAGAGCGCGAACGTGCATGACCTGGCCTGGTTGATAAAGCGGCTTGTCAGTGCTGATGAGAATGCGCGTGAACTGATCGACGAGAACGTCACCTGTCGCTTGCACTATGAGTGAGCCTCGCTTGCCCGTCACCTGGATCTCACCGCCGGACGGACGAATGTGATGGGGAAAGTGCGGATAACGACTCGGTAAAACGAAGTCCCACGTAGCACGACCCTTCTCGTCGGTCACCCGAGAGCCGCTGAACTTGACGGCGTTGTTTTCGTCATCACCTTCGAGCTTAATTTGCGCTTCGAGTTGAACGTTGGCAGCGGGACGCTTAGTGATTGGGTGAGCTGCCTGGACGCGGACACGATATCGATTTCCCTCGCGTGCTATCCCCGTAGTCGAGACACGGAGTTCAAAGAGATCGGCAGTTATTTCAGAGAGAGAAATGATTCCGTCGGCGAGTGTTTCAGCCGCCGCGTTTTGTGGAGTGATCCGGTAGTGCAGTCGATACCAAAGTATTTGACTGCGCATTTGCGTGGTGCTGGTTGAGAAATTGAAGGGCAGCGAGAGCGTAAGCTTTTGGCCTCCGCGATCTATCGCGGTAACCTGCCCCGTTTTTGCGACGATCTTATCCTTGGGATCGAGCAGTTCGAGTTGGACGTTTGCATTTATCGCCGTGGAGGGGTTCTCGACAGCCAGCACAACCTGCGCCGGGTGCGTTTCGAGGTAGATGGCGGTAGTGGCTTCATCAACTCTCAACTCGCCGCGCGCGCGCGTCAACTGCACGAACGCGAGAATGAGCAAAACAAGGCACAGCAGGGAAAGAAGCCAGCGACGGCTCATAGTTGCCTCCAAAGACACACTGCGACAAAAAGTGAAACTGACAAGTTTCAACTGACAGCGCTTCTTTTATGTTTTCGTTTTTTACGAGAGCCTGGGGATTACTCGTGCTTAGTAGTTGTCAAAGCTCGATCGCGTACAGGCTTGCGATTTCGTTCCTGTGATGCGGAAAAGTGTATTTCGGTTGGCGCGAGGCATTAGCCGGAATTTTTTATTGACTTGATTTCCGGTCGCGTGGTATTAATTCGCGCCACGAATTAAATCGCAAACAAATAGACGAACACGGAAGATCCTACAAAGCGGTCGGGCAATAGGGTGGTGTCCTACGCAGAGAAGAATTCTCAAGGTAGCCACTACCGGCAATAGAGAAGGCTTAGTCTGTGCGAAGAATCGATCTGTCCAACTTTCAGGTCGCCACCAGTGAGACCGCACGCGATATCAATCGGCGCATCGTGCTCAATCTGATCCGCACGCACCAGCCGATCTCGCGCGCAGACCTGGCGCGCCATTCGGGTCTGCAACGAAGCACGGTTTCCGTCATCGCCGAGCAGCTGATCAATGAGCGCTGGATCACTGAAGGCGCAAACGGTCATACCGCCAGAGGTCGTCGCCCGCGCTTCCT
>DATJKO010000042.1:0-1927 GCA_035491355.1 Pyrinomonadaceae bacterium | reverse complement strand
CCAGCAGGAAAACGACGGCAAGTCTCATAAGCGCGAGTTTATGATGAATTCATTTCCAGCGCGACGCCGGCGCGTGCGCGCGAAAACTTTTTTCACCTCAGGCCACCTCGCGTACGAAAAACTGCATCAATAGCGTTAGCCAAGTAGTATACGCGGGTGTCTCCCCCGCATTGGTCCTAAGTTAGTTACAGCTGAGACCTCGCATTCCTGGTCTCAAATAAAAAACAACCTGCGACTTTGACGCAGCGACTCTTCGAGTCTTGCTAGCACGCACTCGTAGTGTGTTCGCTCGACCAACACAATCGCTGCAAAGGGACAAGTGTATGCACTGCCGACTCTTCCCAAAGTGGACCTTATTCGCCGCCTTCGTAATCTTGTTTGTTGCACCAGTGGCCAAAACTCAAACGACGCAAGACCCCGTGCCGAACGCGGGTTCACTTCAGGCAAGAGATGCATCGGGACAACCCGCCGGCGAGTGCCCACTCAAACACACCACGGTCAAAGCAGAAGTGAGCGGCTTCATTTCGCGCGTCACGGTAACGCAGGATTTCGAAAACCCATTCCCTGAAAAGATCGAAGGCGTCTACACCTTCCCGCTCCCGCAAGCCGCCGCCGTCGACGATCTCACGATGCTGATCGGCAACCGCACTATCAAAGGCAAGATCATGCGTCGCGAACAAGCGCAGGCCACTTACGCCGCCGCTAAACAACTCGGAAAAGTCGCCGCTCTGCTCGATCAGAAACGTCCGAACATCTTCACTCAAGCCGTGGCCAACATCCTCCCCGGCCAACAGATCCGGATCGTCATCAGCTATGTTGAGACTCTGAACTATCAAGACGGCTCGTACGAGTGGTCGTTCCCGATGGTGATTGGAACTCGTTATAACTCTAACCCCACGCGACAACCTGAAGTACCGACCACCAGCGACGAAACAGCCGAGCCCGTCGATGACACCGCGCCGCCGGTTGACGTCGTAACAAGTGAACGTCCGGGTCACGACATCTCAATCGAACTCACCATCGACGCCGGCGTCGCGATCGAAGCGCTCAGCTCGTCAACGCACGAAACAGAGGTCGAACGCACCGACGATCATCGCGCTATCGTGCGTCTAAAAGACCAAAACACGATCCCTAACAAAGACTTCGTTCTCAAGTATCAAGTTGCTGGTTCCGCAATCAACGATGCCGTCCTTACCCATCGCTCCGAAAGGGGTGGCTTCTTCACTCTCATCTTACAGCCACCCCAGCGCGTCTCCGCGGAAGACGTCACGCCGAAGGAACTGGTCTTTGTGATCGACACCTCCGGCTCGATGGAAGGCTTCCCACTCGAGAAAGCGAAGGAGACATTGGACCTCGCCCTCAACACGCTTTATCAGCACGATACCTTTAACGTGATCGCCTTCGCCGGTGACACAGACATTCTGTTTTCAGAATCGCAGCCCGCAACGCCGGAAAACGTCCGCAAAGCTAAACGCTTTCTGGCGAAGCAGAATGGCAACGGCGGCACGGAAATGATGAAAGCGATCACCGCCGCGCTCAAGCCTTCCGACTCTCAGCAGCACATGCGCATCGCCTGCTTCCTGACCGACGGCCAGGTTGGGAACGACATGGAGATCATCGCCGAGGTGCAGAAATATAAGAACACGCGCGTGTTCGCGATCGGCTTTGGCGACGGACCAAATCGTTTCCTCCTCGACAGCATTTCCCAGTACGGTCGCGGCGAAGTCGATTATGTAACCGGCGCCGGCGACACATCCTCCGTTGCGCGTCGCTTCAACGATCGGATTCGCAATCCACTGCTTACCGACATTTCGATCGAGTGGCCGTCGAACCTGACGGTGATGGACGTCTATCCAAAGCGAATTCCCGATTTGTTCGCAGTCAAGCCGGTGATTCTTTCCGGCCGTTATCTAGCGGGCGCAAAAGG
>DATJKO010000041.1:0-5918 GCA_035491355.1 Pyrinomonadaceae bacterium | reverse complement strand
ATTGCGAATACGAGAGGGATCCATTTTGTACTTAGTACTTAGAACTTTGTGCTTTGACCAAATACAAAGTACCAAGCGCCAAGCACAAAACACAAAAGCTCAACGCGGCGGGTTACGTGACTCTTAATGTAGATGCTCGTTGACGTACGCGCGTCCCTTTTCCGCCGAGTTCATAGAGTTCATCCACTGGTAATTTCGGATCGCCCACCCGACGTGCTCCGCGGCGAATTGCGAGAACTTCTCGCCCTCCGTGAAGTCCTCATTCATGATGCCGATCTTCACCCAAACGCGACGCTGCAGCTGAGTATCGCCGGTGATGGCCGCCGCCTGGAAGAGTTTGTGCTTGTCGTCTTCCGACATTTCAGAAGCGGAGCTCGACGACGAGGAGGAGTTGTCATTCGAATTGGAGTTCAAGTCATCGGCGTTATCGTTGTCGTTGCCGTTGCGGTTCGCGGTGCGACTGGAATTGACATTGTAGATACGGTTGTAATTGTCATTTCCATACCGATCGGACGCTCGACGATAAGTGAAGAAGTAAATCAAACCGCCCGCCACGACGACCACGATCAATCCCAAACATCCGGCGGCGCCGCAACCGAGTGCGATCTTGCCATTACGAGTCATGTTTTTTGGTCTCTTTTCAGATGGACTGAAACGAACGAATTTAAACTTAGATACGAGGCTTCATTACCGGGTCTTCATCCAACGTATGCATTCTTCCAACTGACGCCGCATCGTAGCAGGGTCGGTGTGATGAATGTCGCCGTGACCCGGTAATACCCATTCAAACTGATACTGAAGCAGTTTTTCCATCGAGCGTGTCTGTTCAGGCCACGAATACCACGCGACACTGCGAAACGCTGTCAGCCCGCCTCGCGTGGCCGAGCCCGCCAGGTGATCGCCCGTGAACAGAAACTTATTTCGGTAAAGGAAAACCATGTGGCCGCGAGTGTGACCCGGCGTTGGAATGGCCAGCAGATCGGGATCGAGTTGAACCGGCTCGGTACCGTTGATCACGAGCTCCACTCCATGACGCGACGCGCCATCGTCCGAGTGCATCACGCGCTCGCAATCGAATCGTTCGTAAAACAACTCGTGGTCTGCGATGTCGTCTTGGTGCGTCAGCAGCATTTGGTGAACGCCGCCCATTGCGTCGAGGCGTTTGATCAACTGCGTCGCGAAGCGAGGCGAATCGACCAGCACGTTGCCGCCTTCGTCGGGCGGGCGCGTGATGACGTAACTCCACGCCCCGAAACTGTCTTCAGAAGTAAAACCGCAGAAGTAAACGTTATCCGACAGTTGAAACGGGAACGCGTCGATGCCGATGTGCGGATCGTGTTTTTCGGTCGAACCGATCGAGCCGGTCGGACAAGCCACCAGGGCCATCATTGCCCGGCGCGTTTCGTCGCTCGTTTCAGGTTGGTGATGGACGCTGCACTGCTTGCCGTGATCACGAAAGACTCCGGGCGCGAGTTGGCTACAGGTGTCGCAATCGATGCAGGTGGAATCTACAAAGAAGTCGCCCGGCACATTCTGGGGTAAACGCTGTTGCAGGCTTGCCATGTTGTAAGAATTGCGAATTCGAAATTCGAATTGCGAATCTAGCAAAACCTTCTGCAAATTCGAAATCCGAAATCCGAAGTCCGCAATTCAACTTCGACATTCGCAATTCGCAATTCAAATGTCAAACTCGTTGATCAACCGGTGCAGGTAGGATCGGCTGATGCCGAGTCTTTTGGCGGCGGCGACTTTGTTGCCTTCGCTGTGGAGTGCGTTCACGATCATGCGACGCTTCAGTGCTTCGACCGCGCCTTCGAGTGTCGACTCGTCCCCCGCCTTTGCGCCGGGCAGCACGCGCAACATTTTTTCGGGAACGAACTCGAGTCCGAGCGTTGAATTGCTGCTCAGCACGACGAGACGTTCGATTAGATTTTCGAGTTCACGAACGTTGCCGGGCCACTCGTATTCCTGCAAGACTTCGATCAAGTTCGGATCGAGTTCGGGTGTGGGCTGGCCGTACTTGGCTGCCAATGAACCGGCGAAGTGCGCGGCGAGCAGCGGAATGTCGTCCTGGCGTGCGCGCAACGGCGGCAACGTGAGCGGCACGACGTTGAGCCGAAAAAACAGATCCTGCCGAAACCGCCCGGCCGCGACTTCCTTTTCGAGATCGCGATTGCTAGCGGCGATCAGTCGAATATCAACCGTCAACGTCTTGATGCCGCCCACGCGTTCAAACTCACGCTCCTGCAAGACGCGCAACAGTTTTACCTGAACTGCCGCACTGAGTTCGCCAATCTCGTCGAGGAATAGCGTACCGCCATTCGCCAGTTCGAAACGGCCTTTCCGCGTTTGCGTGGCGGAGGTGAACGCGCCTTTTTCGTGCCCAAACAGTTCTGATTCGATCAGCGTCTCGGGGAGCGCCGCGCAACTCACGGCCACAAACGGTCCCAACGCGCGTGGACTTTCCTGATGAATCGCTCGCGCAAGCATCTCTTTGCCGGTGCCGTTCTCGCCGCACAACAAGACCGTCGCGCTCGTCGCCGCAGCCGAACGCGCCTGTTTCAACACGCGCTCCAACGCCTGGCTGCCGCCGAGTAGATGCGTAAATCCGGGGGGACGCGACAACTCCGCTCGCAGTCGTCGATTCTCGATCTCGAGCTGACGCATGCGCGTCGCCTGACTGACGATGTGCAGGAGTTCAGCGGCGTCGAGTGGTTTCTCGAAGAAGCCATACGCGCCGCGTTTCACCGCTTCGAGTGCGGCGCGCTTGGAGTCGCTGCCCGTGATCACGACCACTTGCAACGGCGGATCCTGTGCGCGCGCCATGTCGATCAATGCGAGTCCTTCGCCGATGTCGTCGAGATGCGGTGGCAGGTGCAGGTCGCTGACGACTACCTGGATCTCGCGATCGTTCATTAACGAGCACGCTTCCTGGCGCGAGGACGCCTGGAGGACCTGGTAGTCAGACGCCAGGGCCCAGTAAAGTCCGCTTCGCACAGCGTCGTCGTCATCAACAACGAGAACGGTACCCTTCGGCTCTGATTGAACGCTCATTTCCAGAAATCGACTCTCCACACAGTAATGCACCGACCGCGCGTACGCTTGGGCGAACCTGGGCAGGTACTACTAGAGGAAATGACGTAACGGGCAAGTTTCAAGAAGGAGGTTTGCCGCCCCTTCCTTAGTTACGCCTATTTTGTGTGGCCGATGGTAGCACGACAGTAAATGTCGTTCCAGCGCCTTCGACGGACTGAACATCGATCGTGCCGCCGCTTGCGCGCACGACCTCGCGGCAGGTGTACAAGCCGAGGCCGATTCCGTTTTTCTTCGTCGTGGCAAAAGGACGGAAGAGCCGGGTCTCGATAAAGATGCGACTCATGCCCGGCCCTGTGTCGCCGATGGAGAAAGTTGGTGCGCCGCTGGTGGTGTAGCCGGCGCTAATCGTAAGTGTGCCACCGGGTTGGATCATCGCTTCAAGCGCGTTGATGACGAGGTTTTCCATCACTTCTTCGATTCGTGATCCGTCGACGAGTGCATTGACGTGATCCGGTAGCCGCAAGACGATCGTGTGTTTTGTGTGCATCGGTTCGGCCGTCGTTGCGGAAACACGTTTGAGAATCGGAATAAGGTCAGTGTTTTTCGGCAGTTTGTGTTCGCCGCTCAAGCTCGTTACCGGCCTGCTCAGGCGCGCGACGATGGCTTTCAGTTTGTCGGTGGCGGTGGTTAGTCCCTTCATCGCGTCAGTACGAAACTGCGGGTTGTCGAAGTGACGTTCCATGTTGCTCACGGTCAGCGACAACGCCTCGATCGCGTTCTTCAGATCGTGCGTCAGCATGGCGGAGATTCTGACGAACGATTCAAACTGGCGCGACTCGGCTTCGCGTGCGACCTGTGCGCGCAAGCGTTCCGTGACGACGTTGATGTTGTCGGCGATGGCGCGCGCGTCGTCGCTCGATTTCAACAGGATGCGACGGTCGAGTTCGCCGTGCGCGATGGCGGATAGATCTTCGGTGACGCGTTCGATTCCTTGTGAATGTTGTTGGACGTGACGGTTGAGAACAAACGCGGCGAGCAAGGCCGTGAGTAGTGCGAGCGCGAAACCAACAGCGCCCCAGAGATGTACGCCGGAAAGTAGGGCCGAACGATTACGCGCGACGGCCACCGAAACGTTGAGACGCGGAATTGGCGAGTAGGCGGCGACGTAGCTGGCGCCCGCCGAACTAAACTCGCGCAGCCCGTTCTCGTTGGCCATCATTGCTGTGGTGACAGAATCAAAGCCCGGAACTGCCGCGTTGGCGGGCCGCAGCTTGAGCCAACGATCGGAGTGATAGACCACCTTGCCCGCGCGATCGAGCACGATGACCATTGAGTATTCAGTGTTGCCGCTGCTAGCTCGCGCTTCGAGTCCGCGCGAGGCGGTCGAAAAGATCGATTCGAGATCGATCACGCCGACCAGCGCGCCGTCGTTGCCACTGCTGCTCTCGTTGTGTACCGGAACTGTGTATTCGAGTGACGCTGCTTGCGACGGAAGAGTGCCGGGCCGATCGAGCAGGACGTTGGCTTTAGCGGTCCAGATGCGTTCGTCTGGTTGAGGAATGTTCGCCGGGTTAGCGTTGCTCTCGTGCCAGTTTTCCCACTGCGTACTGGGGGTGCCGAACCAAACCGGATGACGATTCGAATTAAATAGCGCGAGGCTTTGGAAGTGGCTGCCTAGATCGAGCACGCACTTGAGACTCGAGCTCGCGCCCTGATGCTGTGGCAAGCCGGGTTGCAGTTGCTGATTTTGGGCGACCGCCTCCTGGATGTTGCGCATGAGAGCGAGACGCAACATCGCGTTTTCCTGGTCGCGCAAAACTTCGTCGACGCCCGCGGTGAACGAGTTCAGATCTTCCTGCGCGATCGAACCAACAGTCGCATCGACGGCACGAAAGCCGTTCCAGTAGTTTAGGCCCGCGAGCAGCAGCAGCGGCGCAGCACACAGCGCGAAGTAGGTGAGAAAGGGCTTGCGTCGAACAATCATGGTCATTGCCTACGCTCGCTGACGGCCGAATTCGGTCAGGAGCGGCGCGAGCGTTGCGATTAGCTGATCGTGAGACGCGCCGTTGCTGGCCACCAGACCGTTGCGGTTCTGAACGTCAGGGACGTTGTAGTTGAGCGGTCCACCAAACAGGTCAGTCATACGGCCGCCCGCTTCAGTCAGGATCAACTGCGGCGCGCAAGTGTCCCATTGTTTAGTGCGCGGCGAAAGATGGATGTACACGTCGCATTGCTGTTCGATAAGCAGCCCGATCTTTACGCCGACCGATCCTCGTTGAACTTCGTCACGAAATCCAAACCGCTGTACGACCTTGCTCATGCGCGGGCTGCGATGCGATCTGCTCGCCGCGAGTCGCATTTTCGAGACGTCACGATTTTCTGAAACGCGCGCTCGCTCGGGTTCGTATTGCGGCCGCTCGACCCATGTTCCTTCACCGCGTACCGCACGGTAAAGCACACCATTGGACGGTTGATAAACTACCGCGACGACAGGTTCGCCGCCCATCGCGAGACCAATCTGCACCGCGAAATCGCCGTTCCGCGCGATAAATCCATTCGTACCATCGAGTGGATCGACCATCCAGACGCGCGCCTTGTCGAGTCGACGCGAAGTATCGACCGACTCTTCCGCCAGCATTCCGTCGCTCGGAAACTCTCGCTGCAAACGCGTGACGATCAACTCGTTGGCGATGCGATCCGCTTGGGTGACGGGCTCAGCATCGTCGTCGAGGTGCTTCGTTTCAATATCCAGCGGCCCCTTGTACTGTTCGAGAATCGCAGCGCCGGCAGTTCGTGCTAGCTCCACCGCGACGTCGAGTTCGTGCTTAAGTTGACCCATCAATGTTCCTGATTTCCTGGCGCGCGGCGTCGCGAATGGTTTC
>DATJKO010000040.1:0-2026 GCA_035491355.1 Pyrinomonadaceae bacterium | reverse complement strand
TCTTTTGCGCTTTCACAATCGTGACCAGCGCGTTCGCCTGCGGTTCACCAGTAACGCGGTTCACTGCGTATACCAGCAGCTCGCCGTTCGCAGACGACTTCTCAACCATCGCGAGATCTGTCACGACAACGATCGTGTACGCTCGCAGATCATTCGCCACCGCTTCGACGAGATAAACACCCGGTTCTTGTTTGCCGAGCGGAATCATGCGTCGGTCGTATTCATACTCGAGCGGTGCGAGTGGTTCGCGCCAGGTCGTCACTAACTGGTTTGGGTTCAACAGCGGAACTCGCGCGTAGTCGGCGACATTCAATGGCGTCCTTCGCCCTTCGGTAGAACGAAACTTTTGATTGAACGAATGTCGCGTATCGCTATTCAACTGCGTTCGCAGGTAATTACGAAGACCGGAGTAAGCCCACGACTTCACTGCGCGCAGTCTCTCGAGGAACGACGGCTTGCGTTTCTGAGTACTTGTCACCTCTTCCGGCTGCTCGTCCTCGCCCATCTGATGCGGATTGCTCAGTTGCGTGAAGAATCGTTGTGGATCGTTGACGCGATACACGCGGAAATCGAGTTTGTCGACACCGCGATAGTTGACCCACATGCGCGGATTTTCAGCTGCGCCGTAAGTACGGTTTGTTGCCAACGAAAAGAACGGCTTCAAACTCGTCACCGTCGTTTCAGCAGGAGTTGCGGGAACGACGGCGGGCTTCGGCTCCGGTGACGCGCTGCTGACGCGCGAATGGGCCAACGCGAAAGCCGCGGCAATGACTACCAGATAGATCAGGAACGTACGGGGCATAAGGGAACTGAGTTTCAAGCGGAACACGATTATTCCTCCGAAGTGACTTGCTGGTTGAGCACCTTCAGTCGATAGAAACCAAGAAAGTTAGGATTGCTGGGAATCGGACGCCAACGCTTGTTGGGATGCTGGTCCAAAACGGAGAGCCGCACCTTTTTGACCTCGCCGGCATCCTGAGGTGACGCGCCTGTGTGATAGACGACCCAGTCGCGTGCGCTCTCACTGGCGAAGCGCGGCTCGCCGAGAAAAACCATGACGTGATAGGGATACTTCTGCACCCAAGGTTGATGAAAGAAGAGTAGATCGCCGGGTTGGGCCTGTTGGCGATCGCGGCCGACGAACGTTGTATTGAACATCTTCAAAGTCTGCGCATCGGCAAACTCGGAAAACTTTCCTTCAGAGACGTCGCGCGGCGAGTAATTGCCCGGCATGGTGCGAAAGAGTTTTTCGCCGAGTGGCTCGGAAGTGAGACTGATCGAAACGTCGGCTGCGACGGCGTCGTAGTTTTCTCCCATTCGCTGAAACCACGCGCGATCGTGTTTGCGCAGCGATTCACGCCAGGCGAAGCGGACGAGGCCGGCGCAGTCGCGCTGCCCGGAGTTCCATTCGTCGCTGAGTTTGTAGAATTGCATCTCGGCAATCCAGGTGAACCAGCGACGAAAACTTTCCCGGTCGTTGAACGTGCGCAACTCCGCGACATCGGGGATCCCGTCGTGGTCCAGATCAGCGTCCGGACTGGGTTCAGATTTCGTTAACGGCTTGCTTTCAACTTTGCGTGGGGTGGCTGGTGTTAACGACAGGAAGCGGAAGCCCGTTAGCGATAAAACGATCGGCGCCAGTAGCAGCGGACAGGCAAGTAACAGGACCAACCGGCGGCGCAATCTGTTTGTCAGTCCCAACATGCGCGCCATTATAGGTATGTCGGCAAGTTACGCACAGGATATTGGCAACAGCATCTGGTCCGGTTAGCCCTTTTCGTTGGCGCGGTTGGTTACGGTTTCGGCGATTGTGGAAACCCACAGTAGTGGTTCCAGAAAGCACAGTGCGACGGTCGAAATCTTTGCAAAAGAAACAAAAACTTACTGCCTTCGTGACAGCCGAATTGGACCATGCTGCACGAAAAAAAAGAAGGTTGCAAATTCCCGCGCTGGCGGGTAGATTGACTCGGTTGCCGTACAAGGTAGTGGTGTTCCCCCGACGAAGGGGTGTTGCGCTGCCTTTACT
>DATJKO010000039.1:0-6305 GCA_035491355.1 Pyrinomonadaceae bacterium | reverse complement strand
CGAAGCCGCTGAGAACCGTGCCTCATATCTGGCGGCGAAGCCGCTGAGAACCGTGCCTCATATCTGGCGGCGAAGCCGCTGAGAACCGTGCCTCATATCTGGCGGCGAAGCCGCTGAGAACCGCGCCTCACATTACGGCGGCGTAGCCGCTGGAGAACCGACTTTTTGTGCAAAGCTATCTGGCGCGAATCGTCACATCGAGCTCGCGTACGATCGGCGGCGGCAGACGACCCCACTCAGGACGGCCCGTCGCGACGACGCGGAGACGGGCCGCGCCGGGCTGGAAACGTATCAGTCGTTCGTTGTCGAGTACGAGCGTGCGAGAAGCGTGCTGCGCACGTGGATCGAAGAAGGCGAGGTTGTTTCCGGGCACGCGGAAGTTGAAGAGTGTTTCTGCATGTTCCTGTTGATTTAAGGTCGCGACCACGTCGACCATGTTGCGCCCGGAGCAGACCGTCGCAACTTCGACAACTGAACCATCGGTCAGTGACGGCGGTGCTTTGAGTTCCAAACTGCGCACCTGAAAGTAAGCGCGATGGGCCGCGATCGCGCCGATGACAAGCAACGCGGCGATCATGAACTTCATCCAGCGCTTCACCCAAATGATGGCGCGGGATTCCTTGATCTTTACGGGTTCGAACATTGATTCTGCTCTAAAGACACGCGAAATGTCGGTTTGTTCCAATTGAAACAATTCAGCGGTACCAACTGACGATCGAATAGCGTTCGCCGTGGGTAACGGGCGTGACTTCGTGCGTTGTCTCCGAACGAAATGCGAGCAGCGTTCCCGGTTCGCCACTCAGATGAAACTTGGAGCTGTCGCGTAAGTTTGTGAAAACAAGCGAACCGCCGCAGTGGGTATTCGATTCAAGTTGTGGCGACTCGGATTCGCGGCTGAGAAATATCACGATCGACACGAGACGTCGTTCGGTGTCGAGCCGAAGCAAGCCGGTGTTGCCGTCCTGATGGGCCACGAAGAAGGCGCCGGTTTCGTAACGCAAGAACTGCGGGTCTTCACATTCGCTTAGCTGCACGTCGAAATGCTTCGCGACATCGTCCACGGAATTCAACAACCGGCTGGTTATTAAGGCAACGATCTCGCTTGAGACTGTGAGGCGCAGTGACGTGCGTGTCGCTTCGTCGACGACGCCCGACGCCGAACTCCCGTAAACAATCGACGAGCGCCCCTGCGCGGCACTCATTTCTTCAAAAATCTTTTCGCACACGAGTGGCTCGAGGAAATCTTTGATAACAAAGAGATCGGGCCAGGTCATTCGCCATTTTCCGTTTTCCATTTGTCATTTTTCATTTGACGGGAAATGACAAACGGAAAATGAACAATTCCCTCGGGGCTACCTCGGCGTTGCAACTGAAGCTGGAAAGCGCTGCGCGCTTCGCTCGCGCGCCTTTTCTCTTTCGACGTCGCGGTCACGCGGCGGAGCAGTCGTCACCAGTGAGTCGAGCAGGTCGTTCGCGGCTTGCGCAACCTGCTCAACGGCACGATTGAATGCCTCCTCGTTAGCTTTCGACGGCTTATTGAACCCGCTTAGCTTGCGCACAAACTGCAACGACGACGCGCGAATCTCTTCTTTAGTTGCGGGTGGTTTGAAGTTGTAAAGGTTTTTGATATTGCGACACATAACTTGTTCGTACCTTATTCAATCAAATCTTCTTCTTCTGCTTAATGGCCTCGAGCGTTGCGGCCGCGCGCTTTTCCATAGCGTGTAGCGCGGTCAAAACGATCAGCGTCATCAACGTCGCGATCAGCGCCAAACCGATCGTGCCGAGTCCGCAAGCGATTCCGATCGCCGCCGTCATCCACAATGCGGCCGCAGTTGTCAGTCCCTGAATGTGGCGTTCTTCACTCAACTTCAAAATCGATCCGGCGCCGATGAACCCGACGCCCGTGACGATGCCCTGAATTACACGCGACAGGCCATCAAGGCTCATCTGGCTTCCCGAACACGCGAGCACGACGATCGACGTCCCTAGCGCAACGAGAATATGCGTGCGAAGTCCCGCCGGCTTGCCCGCCTTTTCACGCTCGAAGCCGACGACGGCCCCGAGCAGCGTCGCTACTATGACGCGCAACAACACGCGCTCGAGTTGCCCGAAATTATTCAGTCCGGCAGTCAACTCTTGCCAAAGAACGTCCATCATCCGTCTCCGCCGTGTCGGGTTTACATTCCGAAGAAACCGGGATCCATCAGGACCCAGTTAACCAGTCCGGCCAATATACCAACAATAAAAACGAGGAGCACGACGACCTTCTCCTGCGTTGTATTTGGCTTGCCAATCATCGTGGGAAACAACAGCAGGAAGAACCCGCCAACGATACCAACCGGACCAAACGCCGCCAGCTTCAGCGAGTACTCCTGTTTCTCCCAAAGCTGGTGCCAGTTGTAATAGGTCAACCCCGCAAACCCCAGAATCAGTGCCACAGCAAATAGACGTTGCTTAACGTACATTGGTTCGTGCTCCAGTGATTAGGCGCGCGTCTCGTTCAACATCTCATTCAAAACAGCGACGTACTCCTCACACATCCGCGCCGCCGCGTATTGTGCTTTCACTCTCTCGCGGTTCGCCGCTCCAATACTATTGCGTAAATCTGTGTCGTTCGCGAGCCTTAATATCGCCGCCGCGAGCGCAGCTTCATCCCGCGGAGGCGCCAGCAACTGCGAACCGGTTGGACCAAGCGCCGCCCGGATGCCCTCGATGTTTGTTCCGGTCACGGCGAGGCCCGCTGCCATGCTCTCCAACACCGCATTTGGAGATCCTTCAGTTGCGGAACTGAAGACGCTGATGTCGGCGGCACTCAACAACCCCGCGACGTCCAACACCTGACCGGCAAAGCGAACGTGCCCATTCAGATTCAACTCACGCGCCAGCGCGGCGATTGAGTCGTACGCACCGTCATGCCGGCCAGCCAACACCAATACTGCCTTTCGACCATTCGAACTATCGACCACCTGGCGCCAGGCCTTCAGCAGTGTGCGATGGTCCTTGTTGTCATGCAGGTTCGCCACCATACACGCGACGAAACTGTCGTCAGCGATCTTGAGCCGGGCGCGCCACGCTGCGCGATCCGCTTGCGGCGTCAACTGTTCGATCCCATTCTCAATAACCCGCACCTGCGCCGAATCGATTTTCAACTCGTCGATCAAAAAGCGCGCGCCGGCTTCGGAGTTCGAAACAAAGACGCGCGTGCGACGCGCCGCAGACGGCGCCCACTCCGTCACGAACCGCATCACACCTTCGTCGCGTTGGTTCCAAACACATGCCCGCGCGCCGGTCCACTTCCAGATCAATCCGCAAACGACATTCGGCACGAACGTGTACGGCAGAAGCACGTCAGGACGTGCGCGCCGGAGACTCAGCGCCAGTCGCACGGGCCCAACCAGCGAGGGCGCAAGGAGTCTCCCGCCAAGGCGCAAAGGCGCAAAGAATCTGCCGCGAAAGCCCGCAGGCGGAAAGATGCTGTCGCCAAAGTTTTCTTGCTGGTTCTGTTGGTTTTTCTTTGCGCCTTTGCGCCTTTGCGGGAGCTTCTTCCGGGAAAACGATCCACTCTTCAACGGAAACGGAACGATGCGCCACGGCAACCCAAGCTGATCACAAATCTGCGCTACCGGCCCAGTCTTGTTGAAGCCCCAAACTTCAACCTTCGCCTTTTCATGTTGAACTAAGTGACGAGCGAGGATTAGTGCCTGTCGCTCGGCGCCGCCGAGTTCCAGATTAAACAACACAAAGATAATGCGACGACCTTTAAGAGTCGATTTCGAGGCAGGTGTTAGCGGTGGATCATCCTTCTTCGGCAAGCGCGGCACGTACCTCACTCAAAACGCCGCCCGGAGTCGGAGATCGAAACCGCGTGGTTTTGAAGATCCTTCGATCGTCGATAGAGATGCTGAACTCGCCTAGTCCGCCTCTAACCGTTTCGACTTCCACTCCGTCTTCTTCTTTTAACTCAGCCGCCACCCGGGCGGCAATTGATCTCTTCGTGAGTCAGAGTGGACAACAGCGGATGACAATCTTTTTCATATTTCACTTCCTTACGCGAGCGGCACCGACTGCCCGGCCTGCACGTATGCGTTTTCGAAAAGCATCATCCCAATGAGCGCCATTGGCGCGCCGGCGACACCGAACGTCATGTCTAAAACACCCAGCACCGCGAGCAACGGCAGCAGTCCACCCAACAGCGACAGAATGATGCCAGTCCAGAACTCAGTCTTATAACGTCCCTTGACCATCTCCCAGACGGCGAGTCGCGAATGTGCGGTGGGATGCGTCAACGAGACCTCGCCCCACACCAGCAGCAGATGAATGAAACTCGCGACCGCGAGTATCCAGGCCATCTGCTGGATGTCCCAGTAATCAAAATCGAAAAAAGTCACCAGCCGGCGACTGTGTGTCCAGCGAAAACGAAATTCGGCGAGCGGCAACAACACCGCCGCTCCCAACAACATCGCCTGGAAAAACAGGTGCGGCGGCAACAACGGGTTCTGCCACAGATCGCGCGCCTTCGCTTGCGCAAACAAGTACGCCGTGTAAATCGCCGTCGCGACTGCCAGCGGAATTCCCGCGATCGTAAGCCAGGTCTGGATCGTCGTCGATCCTTCGAGACTCGCAACGAAGTGTGTCACCAGCACGATCGTGTAACCCGCAATAACGAACGCTCCCTTCACCAACCAACTGCGCCACTGCGGTCGGGTGAAGATCAAGTAGAACCGCTCCGGGTGTTCGAGGTCCCACAGCAACAACGCACCAGTCAATGCGAGAAACCCACCCGAGACTATCGGCGCTCCCCACACCCAGAGGGGATTGTCGGTCCTCATCAAACGCAGCAAAACCAGCAACGCCGTGATGAGATAGACTCCGGAAGCAATTCCCTTGGTCCAGGTGTACAGGCTGACGCGCCAATCCCACGGGATCGTATGCGCCACGTCGTACGACAGCAACGCCGCCGCCGATGAGTTGTTGTATTGCGGATTGCCGGCAACAACGAGGTCCGGTCCCGTCTGCTGCTCGCTCCACATGAACAACCCGCCTTCGGGACGTCGCGCCGCCAGCGGATCGAGCGTCGCCTGATGCGCGCCTTTGTAAAAGAGCTTTGGCAGCGTCTCTTTTTCCGGCCGGCGTACTGCAACGGCTTCGCGATTCACGATCTGCGCGACATAGGAGTCGCTGTCGTTCATGTCGCCGACCAGGATTGCCTGTGTCGGACAAACGACGACGCAAGCCGGTTCTAGCCCAACGTCGATCCGGTGCGCGCAAAAGTTGCACTTCTCCGCAGAGTGGTCTTCCGGGTTGATGAAAATCGCGTCGTACGGACACGCCGCCATGCACGCTTTGCAGCCGATGCAGATCGATTTATCGAAATCGACAATGCCGTCGGGCCGCTTGAACATCGCGGTCGTGGGACAGGCAGTGACGCACGGCGCATGCGCGCATTGATTGCAACGCGTCACCTGATGTGCGCGGCGAGCCTGGGGAAACACGCCGATGTCGACGTGTTTTACGTAAGTGCGCGTGACAGAAAGCGGTACGAGATTTTCAGACTTGCAGGCCGTCGTGCAGGCGTGACAGCCGATGCAGCGAGTGTGGTCGATAACCTTGGCCCACTGGACGGGCGTTGACGGCTCCATCATCGGATCACGCTAACACAACCCGGATTGAAACAACCTTCACTTTTTCCGGTCAATCGGACGCCCTTCTTTCTCCCACAAATGGTAACCACCCAGGAGTGCTGCCGCGTTATCGATACCTTTTGTTTTTAGTGTTTCCACCGCACCGGCGGAAGTCTGTTCCTTGGGTCAAGCACAATACGCGACGATCATCTTGTCGCGCGGCAGTTCCTTGTAACGCTCGCCGATTTGGGTGACGGATATCCACTTCGAGCCGCGAATGTGCCCGGCGTCGTAAGACTGTTGGTCGCGTACGTCGACGACCACAACCTTGCCCTGTTTCATCAAGTCATCGAGCTCGGTCGTTGTCACTCGGCGGACGTTGTCGTGGGCTTGATGGGCCACCGGCGCCGGGCTCGGAGTGGTTGGTTTGTTAGTCGTGACGTTAGAGTTCGAGTGAACAGAATTGCAGGCGCTAAACGCCAACGCTATCAAGACGATTATGGTTTTCATGAATGTGTGGTTCACGTCTGGGGTACCGCCTGCGTCACAAACGCAGGCAAGGGGGTCACGACTTTCGCCGCCGGCACGCATAGCACGGGACACGGCGAATTTCGTATGACTCGCTCAATCTCGGATCCGAGTACTTGATTACTGCCAAACAACGAACCATGAACGGCGGTG